>JBOHZW010000029.1:0-16872 GCA_050738715.1 Steroidobacteraceae bacterium
GTGCGGCGGCGGATTGCCGACGACGAAGGTCTTGATGTCCTTGAGCGTCATGCGCGGGCTCGCACAAATTTCAGGCCGGCGTCGTGAGCGCGATACCGGTGGCGCGTTCCTGGTCCGCTACGATGCGACGCGCCGACCAGAAATAATGAAACGTCGCCCACAATCCGGTCGGCACGAGGCACAGCATCGCTAGCCGGAGCGATTCGGCGTTTTCGACGTGGCCGGGCCCGAGCCAGTCGGCGATGCTGCCCACCCCGACCGGCGCGATGATCAGGTTGCACACGTTGGCCGCGAACAGCGTCGCGGCGCAGAACATGGCGCGCATGCGCGGTTCGGCCAGGTTCAGCAGTAGCCCGAAGCACGGGCCGATGTAGAAATAAATCGACGGGATGAACAGCCAGAACAGCACTTTCACGAGCGCAAGCGAGTGCGTCGTGTAGATGACGAACGACACCAGCGTGGCGCTGCCGATCCACCAGCCCATCAGTTTTACGATCTTGCGTGGGTCGGCCATCGAGGGCCGCGTCATCAACCACCCGGTGAACACGGTAGCCGCGCAGCCGCCGAACAGATGGATGTTGCCGGTGATCGCGCCCGCCTGGCCGGACGACAATCCGTAGACCTGGTACAGGAACGTCGGGGTCCAGTACATCAATCCCCAGCCCCACAGCGCCGTCAGCGCGCTGGCCCACGTGACGTGCACGGCCGAGCGTTGCGACCACAGGTAGCGCATCGAATCCATGAACGAAGGCTTGGCGTCGGCGATGTGCGCGTCGAGATTGCCGCGCCGCGGTTCGCGCACCGTGAAAAAAATCAGCAACCCGACAATGACGCCGGGCACGCCGAGCCACAGGAACGGTGCGCGCCATCCGTGCAGGTCCGCGATCGCCCCGGTCGTGTCGGAGGCGAAATAGGCGCCGATCGGCGCGCCCAGCGAAAACACGGTGGCGGCCATCGGCCGGCGCGACGCCGGGAAATAATCGGAGATCAGCGAGTTCGCGCCGGGCGTGCCGCCGGCCTCGCCGACACCGATGCCGACGCGCGACACGAGCAGCTGCCAGTAGTTGCGCGACAAGCCGGTCGACACGGTCATCGCGGACCAGCCGATGATCGAGGCCGACACGATCGCGCGCCGGCTGCCGCGGTCGATCAGCCATGAGATCGGGAAGCCCATCGTGACGTAGAACAGTCCGAGCCACAGGCCCGTCAGCGCGCCGACGCCGCCGGCGGTCAGGTGGAGCTCCAGGCGAATCGGCTCGAGCACCTGCGTGACCATGTAGCGGTCGGTGATGCTTAGCGTGTACACCGAAACCATCAGGATCAGCACGTACCAGCGGTACGTCATCGTCGGTGCAGTGCTCGTCGTCCCACCCGGTCCGGTCATGCTTGTCGTTATCCGGTTCTGAAGCTGACAACGGCGATATTGCCTGAAAACCACGGCGCTGTTGTGCATAAGCGGCCGCGGCCCGCCACGCCCGCAATTTCAGATAGGACCGAGCGCTCGTATGCCTTTTTGCGATGGACCTGACCCACCGCGCCGGCTTGTACACTGTCCCGCTGGAATTGGAGGCGTAGAACGCCGGGGTGATTGCGTGGAAAAGCTGCGGATTGGATTCATTGGCCTGGGCAATGTCGGCGGCAAACTTGCCGGAAGCCTGCTGCGCAACGGCGTCGATCTCACCGTGCACGATCTCGATGCGCAACGGGTCGCTGATTTCGTCGCGCGCGGTGCGCACAGCGCCGTCACGCCAGAGATCATGGCCGCGCAGGTCAATGTGGTCATCACTTGCCTGCCCTCGCCAGCGGCCTCGCGCGCGGTCATGGAAGGGGCCGACGGTGTGCTCGAAGGACTTACCGCCGGCAAGTGCTGGCTCGAGATGAGCACGACCGATGCGGCCGAAGCCCGGCGCATCGGCGCACTCATCGAGGCGCGCGGCGGTCTCGCGATGGATTGTCCGGTGTCCGGCGGTTGTCACCGCGCCGCGACCGGCAACATCTCGATTTTCGCCGGCGGCAGCCGCGCTGCATTCGAGCGCGTCCTGCCGATCTTGAAGATACTCGGGCGGCGGATCCTGCATACCGGACCACTGGGCTCGGCCTCAGCGCTGAAGGTGGTCACCAATTACCTGTGCACCGTGCACCTGGCCGCGCTCGCCGAAGCGCTGACGGTGTGCCGCGTGGCGGGCATGGACATGAATACCGCCTACGAGGCGATCCGCATTTCTTCCGGCAACTCCTTCGTGCACGAGACCGAATCGCAGGTGATCCTGAATGGCAGCCGCGACATCGGCTTCACGATGGACCTCGTCATCAAGGATGTCGGCTTGTTCGATCAGCTCGCGCAGCAATTGCAGGTGCCGCTCGAACTCTCGCCGCTGGTGCTCGGCATATTCAGGGATGGCGAACGACGCTACGGCGCGCGCGAGCATTCACCGAACATCATCCGTCGGCTCGAGGAGCCCTGCGGCGTCAAGGTGCTGGGCCAGGGCTTCCCGGCGGAAATGCTCGACGATGAGCCTGAGATGGAAGGCTACGAGGTCAGGCCGCTGGGCCAAACCCCACCACGCCCTTGATCTCGAGGAAGTCGCTGATGCCCCAATCGGCGTACTCGCGCCCGTTGCCGGATTGTTTGTAGCCGCCGAACGGTGCCGCCGTGTCCCAGTCCGGATAGTTCAACTGGATTTGCCCCGCGCGCAGCCGCCGCGCCACCGCGCGCGCATGCTCGGGATTCTTCGATTGCACATAGGCCGCCAGCCCGTACACCGTATCGTTCGCGATATCGATCGCCTGTTGTTCTGATTCGTACGGGATGATCGACAGCACAGGTCCGAATATTTCCTCGCGCGCAATCGTCATATCGGGCCGCACCGGCCCGAATACCGTCGGCCGCGCGTAGTAACCGTGCTCGAGTCCCGCGGGGCGCCCGGGTCCGCCGGTCACAAGCGGCGCGCCTTCGGCAATGCCGGCGGCGATGAGCTTCTGCACCTTGTTGAACTGCATTTCGCTGACGACCGGGCCGAGCTGGATACCCGCGGCGCGCGGGTCGCCGACCGTGTGACTCTCCGCGGCCTGCTTGGCAATCTTCAGTGCCGCTTCGAGCTTGTCCTTCGGCACCAGCATGCGCGTTGGCGCATCGCAGGACTGGCCGCTGTTGCCGAAGCAGGCGCCGACCCCTTGCGTCACGGCGTTCTCGAAATCGGCGTCCGGCAAAATGATGTTCGCCGACTTGCCGCCGAGTTCCTGCGTGACGCGCTTGACCGTGTCCGCGGCACTCTTGGCGACCATGACGCCGGCGCGGGTGGAGCCGGTGAACGAGACCATGTCGACATCAGGATGCGTCGCCAGCGCCTGCCCCACCGTCGGGCCATCCCCATTGACGAGGTTGAACACGCCGGCCGGCACGCCGGCAGCGTGGACGATTTCGGCGAAGATGATGCCGTCGAGCGGCGCGATCTCGCTGGGCTTCAGCACCATCGTGCAGCCGGCCGCCAGCGCCGGCGCGACCTTCGTGACGATCTGGTTCAGCGGCCAGTTCCATGGAGTGATCAGGCCGACGACGCCGATCGCCTCGCGGATGATGCGCGTGTTGCCGCGCTGCTCCTCGAATTCGAAGTTCTTCAACGCCTCGATGGCGGCTTCCAGATGCGCCCTGCCCGCCCACACCTGCGCGTCGCGCGCGAACTGCATCGGCGCACCCATCTCATCAGACACGGCCTGCGCGATTTCTTCGGCGCGTTCGTTGTAGAGCGCGAGCATCTTCTGCAGCAGGCCGAGCCGAGTGGCCTTCGTCGTCTGCGAAAATGCAGGGAAAGCGGCCTTTGCCGCCGCAATCGCGCGCGCCGTGTCGGCGACCGAACCCATCGCAATCTTCGCGAACGGTTTCTCGGTGGCCGGATTGATGACATCCTTAGTGGCGCTCGTGAGCGGCTCGACCCACGCGCCATTGATATAAAATCGCAGGTTGTTATTCATGCATGCATGTTACTGCAGTTCCACGTACGGGCGAAGTGACCGCCCGTTGGCAGGCGATTTTGCGATCGCCGTGCAATTCATTCGCGCGGCTCAGCCGCCGGCGGCGTAGCGCCGACCGCCTGGCCCGCATCGATCATGAGCCATGCGGCCGCGCTGAGCAGCGCAAAGCCGCTGCCTACTACGAAAGCCGTGTTCCAGCTACCGTGGCCCGATAGGTAGGCCACGACCGGTATGCCGATGACGCCGCCGAGATTGCCGCCGGTATTGAGCACGCCACCGACCGCCATCGTGTTGCTGCGCCCGATCGTCATCGCCGCGGCCCAGTACGAACCTTCGGTCAATTCCACAAGTCCGTAGCACAGCGCGAGTAACGCAACGGCTGCGTACGCGTTCGCTGCATGGACCGCCACGATCAGCAGCACGCCCGCCGCCGGCAGCGCCAGGAGCGGCGTGAGCCGCAGACCCCGCCGGCTTCCGAAACGCACGAATAGCGCGCTGGCGATGGCCCCACCGAGACCGGCGCCGATGCCGGCCGAGATCGGCGGAGCCACGGCAAGCCAGCCACCCTCGAGCACCGAGAAGCCGCGCTGCTGGACCAGGTACAGGAAGCACCAGTTCGCGAGCAGGTAGAAGACGTAGTTCATGGCGAGGTACGACAGCGCCAGCAGCAGCACGTTGCGATCGCGCAGGATCGCGAGTAGCTCGCGCAACGACAGCCGGGCATTGGCCTGTTCGGAGCCGGTCTCATGGAGCCGCGCGAGTTCCTGCGCCGAGACCGCGCGATGTTCGCGTGGACTGTTGCGGCCGTACCAGGCCCAGCACAGGTAGAGCGGAATCGCCGGCGCCGCGGTCCACAGTAAGGCCTTCTGCCAGCCGATCGTGATCATCAGCGCGGCGATGAGCGGCGGCGCAAGCGCTGCGCCCAGTGAAAGGCCCATGGTCTGCAGGCCCTGCACCAGCGCCCAGCGCCGCGGTTGAAACCAGCTTTCGAACACGCCGGTCGAGACCGGAAAGATCGGTGCGTGGCTCACACCCAGCATGAATTGCGCGGCGAACAGCAGGATGAACAAGGCGGCGCCCCCAGCGGCGAGCGGCGCCAGCGCCGTCAATGCAACGCACAGCGATGACAGGCAGCCAACGCCCAGGAAGGTCCAGCGCGCGCCCCATCGTTGACCGAATACGCCGCCGGGAATCTGGAACAACGCGTAGCCGATGACGAAAGCCTGCTCGAGCAAGCCGATTTGCATCTGGCTGATATGCAATTCGGGGATGATGCGCGCCGCCGCAACGGTGATGCTGCGCTGCTGCAGGTAGGCCAGGAATCCAATGCCGAAAAGGAACCCGAAGATTCGCCATCGCACCGGGAACGTTGATCGCATCTTTTGCTCGGCCACCCGCGCGCCTTTGCCCGGCGCCATCATAGTCGTACACAATGGCGCCCGTGAAAAAAGCCAAACACGAAGCGCTGTGGCTGGGACTCGACACCGGCGGTACCTACACCGATGCCGTGCTGCTCGAGGATGGCCTGCGCGTCATCGCCAGCGCGAAGGCGCTGACAACGCACTGGGATCTCTCGCTCGGCCTCGGCGCCGCGATTCGCGCCGTGCTCGAATCGCTCGCGTCGAAAGACGCGCGCAGCGATGTGCAACTCGTGTCGGTTTCCACGACGCTCGCGACCAATGCGGTCGTCGAGGGTCGCTTCAGTCCGATCGCCAGCATGCTCATTGGCTTCGATGAATCCATGCTGGTACGTTCCGGGTTGAAGCGCGAGGCGGCCAGCCCGATCCTGCTGGTGCGCGGTGGGCATAACGCCGCCGGTGAGGAACTCGAGCCGCTCGACGAAGCAGCGTTGACGGCCGCGGTGCGCGACTGTGCCGCGCGCGTCGAGGGATTCGCCGTCGCCAGCTGTTTTTCGGTGCGCAATCCGGCGCATGAACTGCGCTCGCGCGCGCTGATCCGCGCCTGCTCCGACAAGCCCGTGACCTGCGCGCACGAATTGAGCTCGAAGCTCGATGCGCCGCGCCGGGCGCTGACCGCCGCACTGAATGCGCGCCTGACGCCGCAGATCCGCCACCTGATCGACGCGCTCGCCGTGGTGCTGAAGAGCGAACAGATCGATGCGCCGCTGATGATCGTCAAGGGCGACGGCTCGCTGATGAAGGCCGAGATCGCGCTCGAGTATCCCGTCGAAACAATACTTTCCGGACCAGCGGCCAGTGTCGTCGGTGCGGGGTACCTTACCGGGCACAAGCATTTCCTGGTCTCCGACATGGGCGGCACGACCACCGATTGCGCGGTCGTCGCGAATGGCCGGCCGGCCATCAATTCCGAAGGCGCGCTGATCGGTGGCTGGCGAACGATGGTCGAGGCCGTCGACGTGCGTACCGTTGGCCTCGGCGGCGACAGCCAGGTTTCCCTTGATCGCCACGCGCGCTTAGCTGTAGGGCCGCGCAAAGCGATGCCCCTGTGCCTGGTCGCGCACCGATCGAGCGCCGTTCTCGCTGACCTGCGCGCGCTCGCCACGATGCTGCACCTGCCGGACTACGCGACACAATACGCATTCCGCAACCCGGGGCGCGTAGCCCCGGCACACATTGCGGGAGCGGAGCTGCGCGTCTGGGAAGCGCTGTCAATCGAACCCATGCGCGTTTCGAAGCTGGTACACAGCGCGCCGGGGCGCGAAGCGCTGCGGCGGCTCGCCGATGCGGGTCTCGCCACGATCGCCGCTTTCACTCCGACCGACGCCATGCACGTGCTTGGGCAGCAGCAAGACTGGGCGAGCGAAGCATCCGAACTCGGCGCACAAATGCTCGCCATCGAGGAGCGCAACACGCGCGGCGCTCGCGAAACTGCCACCGCGCAAGCCTTCAGCGAACGGGTCATCGAGCACGTGATTCGCGAATCCGCGCGCGTCGTGCTTGCCACGGCCCTGGCCCACGATCCGGGCATGGAAGCGCGCAAGGGTTCGTTCGGCTTGCTCGGCGACCAATTGGTGGAAGACATCGTCAGCGGCAGGCGCTTTGCACAATTGGTCAACGCCAGCTTCGCGCTGGCCACGCCGCTCATTGCGATCGGCGCGCCGGTGGGCGGCTATTACGGCGAGATCGCACGCCGCCTCGGCGCGCGCTTGGTCATCCCGGATCATGCCGCGGTCTGCAACGCCGTCGGGGCCGTGGCCGGCGTGGTAGCGCAGACGATCGATGTGCTCGTCGACCAGCCGTCATTCAGCGTGTTTCGCGTGCACGACCCTGCCGGGAGCCGTGACTATGAAGCGCCGGAACCGGCCATCGAGCACGCGCGGCGCGTTTCCCGCGAACTGGCGCTGGCAGCGGCGCGGCGCGCCGGAGCGGCCGACCCGCACGTGGAGACGACAGTCAACGAGCGCCGCGCGCGCCTGGGCGCGGACGTGGAATACCTTGCGGAAGCGCTGGTGCGATCGACGGCCACCGGCCGCCCGTTCGCGGGCCATCTAAACGCCGGCGGTTGAAGTCAGCTCCGCAGCAAGAGATTGTCGGGATCATAGAGCGGCTCGCGTCCAACCACGGCACGCCGCCGATCTCCCAGGATTTCAACCTCGAGCTCGGTGCCGGGAACGGCGAGATCCGTGCGCACGTAGGCGAGCGCGATGCTGCACCCGAGGCGATAGCCGTAGCCGCCTGAAGTGACGAGACCGACCACATCGGCGCCGCGATACACGATCGATACGGCCGCCGCATCGGCGTCGAGGGCATCGACGATGAGCGGTACGAATCGCTCGCGCGGTTCAGTCGCTGCTTCACGGCGCAACGCTTCCTGGCCGATGAAACCACTGGGCTTGTCCAGTTTCACGAAACGATCGAGCGAAGCCATGAACGGTGTGTACTCCGTCGTCAGGTCGCCCTTCCAGGCGCGATAGCATTTCTCCAGCCGCAGGCTGTCCATCGCGTACAGGCCGAAATCGCCGATGCCGAAATCCGCGCCAGCTTCCCACACCAGGTCGTACACCGACAGCAGGTGCTCGGACGGAATGTGCAGCTCCCATCCCAACTCGCCCATGTAGTTCACGCGCAATGCGACGGCGCGCGCGTAACCGATCTCCACGCTGCGCGTCGACAGCCACGGAAAGGCCGCATTGGACAGATCGGCGCTCGTCAGCCGTGACAGCAGTTCGCGCGAGCGCGGCCCTACTACGATGAGCGTTCCAAACTGTGCGGATACGTTTGCAATCTGTACCCCGCCGTCTGCCGGCAGGTGCTCGCGCAACCAATGCTCGTCGTGCCGTTCGCCGGCGGCGGCACTGATCAGCCAATAGCGGTCGGCCGCAAATCCGGTCAGCGTCATTTCGGTGACGATGCCGCCGCTGGGCGCGCAGAAATAGTTCAGTGCTGTGCGCCCCGGTTTCGGCACGACGCCCGCGACCATGCGGTCGAGCCAGGCAGCCGCGCCACGACCGGTCACTTCGAATTTCGTGAATCCCGGCAAGTCGAGCACGGCGACGCGCTTCTGCACGGCTTCGCACTCGCGCGCCACCGCGGCATGCCATGCCGGACGGCGGAATGACAGCTCGCGTCCCGCAAAGTCCTCGCCCTTGCGGGTGAAATAAACCGCGCGTTCCCAGCCGCCGCGCGCGCCGAAATGCGCGCCCTTGTCCTTGAGCCGCTGGTACGCCGGCGAACATTTCGCCGGCCGTCCCGCCGCGCGCTCCTCGGCTGGATAGCCGATGTCGTACTCGTGCTGGTAGGTTTCGATCGCCTTGGCCAGCGTGAACTTGTGGTTCGCGAATTCCAGGTAGCGGCGAGAATCGAGCGGCCACATGTCCCACTCGGGTTGCCCGAGTGCGACCCACTCCGCGATGCACTTGCCCGCGCCGCCCGCCTGCGCGATGCCGAACGTGAACGCACAACAGTGGAAAAAACCCGGCAAACCAGGCGCCGGACCGATCAGCGGATTGCCATCCGGCGCGTACGGAATCGGTCCATTGATGACGGTCTTGACGCCGACCGTGCTCAGGATCGGGATGCGCTCGCAGGCGGCCTCGATGTATTTTTCCAGCCGCCCGGTGTCGTCGTCGAACAGCTGGTGTGCGAATTCTTCCGGAATGCCGTTGAGCCAGTGCGCCGTGGCCTGCCATTCGTATGGCCCCAGGATCAGGCCATGACGTTCTTGCCTGAGGTAATAGCTGACATCCGGATCGCGCACGAGCGGCAGGCGCGCCGCGCCGCGCGTCACCAGCTCGGGGATATCCTCGGTCACCAGGTACTGGTGCGACATCGTCACCATGGGCAGGTACACGCCGACCATTGCAGCGACTTCACCGCCACGATAACCGGCGGCATTGATGACCGACTGCGCCGTGATGACGCCGCGGTTCGTCTCGATGCGCCACTCGCCAGAGCCTGTGCGCGCGATCGCTGTGACGCGCGTCTGGCGATGGATCTCGGCCCCGGCATCGCGCGCACCCTTCGCCAGCGCCTGCGTCATCTGCGCGGGGTCGATGTCCCCATCGTGCGGGTCGTACAGCCCCGCGAGGATGCCATCGGTCGTCAGGAACGGATGCCGCTGCGTTATTTCCGCGGGCGTGAGCATTTCGAACTCGATGCCTTGCGCACGGGCCTGCGAGAGCACGTGACGGAATTCATCGACGCGATCGCGCGTGTGCGCGAGCCGGATGCTGCCGGTAACGTGGTAGTTGATGTCGTAGCCGACGCGCGCAGCGAGCCCGGCATAGAGGCGCGTGCTGTGTCGCTGTAGTTTGATCAGGTTCCACGACGTTGAGAAGTTCGGACAATTTCCTGCCGCATGCCACGTCGAACCCGCCGTGAGTTCATCGCGCTCCAGCAGCACGACATCGGTCACGCCCAGCTGCGTCAGATGGTACAGCGCCGAGCAGCCGACAGCTCCTCCTCCAATAACAACGACTTGCGCCGCAGTCTTCATTACTTACATCAACTCTTGATGCGCTCGTTCTTGGGGTCGTACCAGGGCTGCAGTTGCACGTCAGCGCCGTGGCGCTGGCAGGCGACTTCGATTTCCCAATGGCCTGAATCGAGCCATTCGCGCGTGACGCCTGCATCGCATGACACGTAGCCCATCCCTATCGAACGACCGAGGCGATGTCCCCAAGAGCCGGATTTGATCGAGCCGACGATGCGTCCATCGCGCACGATCGGCTCCTCGTGATACAGCAGCGGCGCCTGTGCTGAATCCTCCTGCAATGCGACCTGGACGAGGCGTTTTACCGGGGTGCCGCGCGCGCGTTGCGCCAGCAACGCATCGCGCCCGAGAAATCCTCCGGGCTTGTCCCACGCAACGGTGAAGCCCAGCCCTGCTTCCAGCGGCGTGTCTTCATCGCCGATGTCGTGGCTCCAGTGCCGATAACCTTTTTCCACGCGGCAGGCGCCCATCGCGTGATAACCGGCATGCCGCAAGCCCAGCGGCTCGCCCGCCTCAAGCAAACGCTCGTACACATCGAGGCAGTGTTCGGCGCTCATGTACAGTTCCCAGCCCAGTTCGCCGACGTAGGTGATGCGGCTGGCGCGCACCGTGGCGTAGCCGATCTCGAGTTCGCGCGAATACCCGAACGGATGTGCTGCATTGCAAAGATCAGCGCCGGAAAGCGCCTGCAGCAACTCGCGCGAGCGCGGACCCATGACGCCCAGCATCGCGACGCCTGCCGTGACATCGGTGACGCTGCAAAACGCGTTGGCTTCCGCGACGATGTGCTGCTTCAACCAGGCGAGGTCGCGTGTCTGGCAGATGGCCGAGGTGACGACCATGAATTCCTGCGCGCCCAGGCGCGTAATCGTCAGGTCCGCTTCGATCCCACCGCGCTCGTTCAGCCATTGTGTGTAGACGATGCGCCCTGGCGGCACATCGACGTTCGCACACGAAAGTTGATTGAGAATGCGACAGGCATCCGCCCCCTGCACGAGGAACTTGGCGAAGCAGGTTTCATCGAACAGCGCGACGGCATCACGCACGGCGCGGCACTCCTCGCCGCAGGCGTCGAACCAGTTCTGCCGCCCGTAGGAATACTCGTAGCGCGGGTTCGAGCCGGCCGCGGCAAACCAGTTGGGCCGCTCCCATCCCGCCGTCTCGCCCATGCACGCGCCGGCTGCGACCAGCCGATCGTGCAGCGGTGTGCGGCGCGCGCCGCGCGCAGTCTGGTATTGATAGTGCGGCCAGTGCATCGCATACAGCAGGCCGAGGGATTCCACGGTGCGGTCGTGCAGGTAGCGCTTGTTGCGCTGGAAAGGCACGATGCGGCGGATGTCGACGTCGGCCAGGTCCATCGGCGGGCGGCGATCGCGGATCCAGTCCGCGAGCACCTTGCCGACGCCGCCACTGGATTGGATGCCGATCGAGTTGAAGCCGGTGGCGACGAACAGGTCGCGCACCTCGGGCGTCTCGCCGACGTAGTACCGGTCGTCGGGCGTGAAACTCTCGGGGCCGTTGAAGAACAGCTGGATGCCGGCATCGGCCAGCGCCGGAACGCGCCGCACGGCCGCATTCAGGATCGGTTCGAAGTGATCGTAATCCTCGGGCAGCGTTTCGAAACTGAAATCGTCCGGAATGCCCTGCATGCCCCAGGGCTTCGCGACCGGCTCGAAGCAACCCATCAACAACTTGCCGGCGTCTTCCTTGTAGTAGGCGCACTCATCCTGCACGCGCAGCACCGGCAGGTTCCCGGGCAAACCTTTCATGGGCTCCGTGACGATGTAGAAATGCTCGGCCGCGTGCAGTGGCACCGACACGCCACAATCGCGTGCGATCGCGTGCGACCACATGCCGGCGCACAGCACGACGGTGCCCGCGGCAATGAATCCGTCGCGCGTCTCGACGCCGATCGCGCGGCCGCGCTCGACGCGAATCTTCGTGACGGCGGTATTCTCGAAGATGCGCGCGCCCCGCTGCTTCGCGCCCTTGGCCAGCGCTTGTGTCGTGTCGATTGGATTGGTCTGGCCGTCCTTGTCGAGGAATACGCCGCCGACCAGGTCGTCAACCGCGAGCAACGGCCAGCGCTCCTTGATCTCGCCGACGTTAAGCAGGTCGACCTTGAGGCCGAAAGTCTTGGCCATCGACGCGCCGCGCTTCAATTCCTCGAAGCGCGCCGGGGTCTTGGCAACGCTGACTGAACCGTTCTGCCTGAAGCCCGTGGCCTGGCCGGTCTCGGTTTCGAGCGAGCGATACAGCTCGGCCGTGTATTTCGCCAGCTCGGTGAGGTTGCGCGTCGCGCGCAGTTGCCCCACCAGGCCGGCAGCGTGCCAAGTGGTTCCCGACGTGAGCTTGCTGCGCTCCAGCAGCACGACATCGGTGATGCCGATTTTCGTGAGGTGATAAGCGATCGAACAGCCAGCGACGCCGCCGCCGACGATCACGACGCTGGCTCGGTCGGGAATCGACATCAGCGTTTACGGACCTTTCGGCCGCATGCCGGCGCGCGGCAGCCGCACCGGGAAGCGGCTGCGGATCTGATCGTCGATCGCCTCGGGCACGTGCGTCGGAAAATGGTTGGCGAGGATCTCGGTGACCTTGCGCGCGGCCCGCTCGGTGATATCAGTCGAGCCCTGTTCCTTCCACGAGTTCGGGTCGCGCCGGTCGCCGACCGCCGGATACAGGTATTCGGTCTGCATCAGCTGCAAAGTCTGTCCGCTGCCGAGGAAATGCCCCGGCCCATTCAGACAAACATCCTTGATCGTCTCGAACGACAACCGCTCCTCGCTGACCTCGATTCCCTTGATCGTGCGCTGCGCGGCGCCAATGATGTCGTTGTCGATGACGAGGCTCTCGAGCGAATAGCCGAGCAGGCTCGCGTGCATGCCAGCCGACTCGTAGATCATGTTGACGCCCGAGTTGCCGACCAGCGCGTGATTCAGCGCTTTCTCGGCGCCGGACTGGCCATCCGGAATCTTCGAATCGGTCATGCCCGAGGCCGTACCGCCGGTGAGATTGTAGAAATTTGCCATCTGGCCCGCGGCCGATGACAGCAGCGCCTGTTCCGGGCTCCCGCCCGACATCGCGCCCGTACGCAAGTCGGATACGAAGCACCAGGTACCGAAGATGGCCGGATGTCCCGGCTTGATCGCATTCACGTACACGAGTCCGGCCAGCACCTCGGCGACTTCCTGCGCGAGCGCACCGGCGAGCGCCGCGGGTGCGGTGGCGCCAGCCTGTCCGGCCGACAGCAACAGCACCGGCATGCCACCGTGCACCGCGACCTCGAGGCAGCGGCAGGCATCAGTCGCGAATTTCATCGGTGGCACGACGAAGCAGTTGGATTGGCTGACGAAAGGACGCTCGCGCCACTGCTGCTCGCCACCGCGGATCGCATGCAACATTTGCAGCGAGGCCTCGAGCTGCTCGGGCTGGACCCAGCTACTGCCGACGTGCTTGGTCGTGCTCATGACCGAGGCGTAGCAGGTGTTGAAGTCCATCTCGAACGGATCGGGGATGTCGCGCGGCACAACCGCGCGTTGGAAGAAATGGATGTGATCCATCAGATCGACAATGCGGCCGATGTCGTACAGATCCTGGATCGTCGATTGCCGGTATGTGCCGTTGGCCTCGACGAGATTCACGGCGGCGCCCGCGGTGCCGAAATAGGCACGCTTGCCCCAGGGCTCGAGGTCGTGCTTGCGGTCCTGGCCGTGCAACACGAAATTGCGCGCAGCTTTCGCGAGCGTGTCTTCGACCAGCGATTGCGGATACAGGAGCCGACCTTGCGGACTCAATGTCGCGCCGGCGCGCGTCATAATCTCGATTCCTGAGGGCGTCGCATCGGCGAGACCAACCTCGGAGAGCAAGCGCAACGCAGTTTGGTGAATCTGCTGTACTTCGCTGTCGCTCAGCGGACGGTAGCGGCCGCTCGTCATGCCCGGCCGCACCGGACGCAGGTGATCGGGCAGCGGCCCGGCGCGCTCGGCCCGGCGGGCGTCGCGCCCCGAGGGACGTCGGGCTACAATCGGGGCATCGGTCACACAACTACTCCTGGAACCCAGCGCTGCGGATTATCGCATGAACAGGCTCGTCAGTTTTACGCAGATGAAGGTCGGCACGCGCGAGGATTACCTGCTGCTCGACCAATCGGAGCGCGAGTTTGCGCTGCAATTGCCCGACCGCGTCATGCAGGCGATGCGCGACCTGGACCATTCAGTCGAGGGCTATCCGGTGACCCGGCTCGAGCACAGCCTGCAGACTGCGAGCCGCGCGCGCCGCGATGGGGCCGACGATGAAATCGTGCTCGCGGCGCTGGTACACGACATGGGCGACCTGCTCGCGCCATACAATCACGCTGCCATCGCGGCCGCAATCATCCGTCCGTATGTGCGCGAAGAAGTGCACTGGATCGTCGAACAGCACGGGCTGTTCCAGACCTACTACTACGTGCACCACCTCGGCGGAAACCGCGACATGCGTGAGCAGATGCGCGCTCATCGCTGGTACGACGCTTGCGCGTATTTTTGCGAGCATTACGACCAGTGCTCGTTTGACCCGGACTACAAGAGCCTGCCGCTGACCGAATTCGAACCGCTGGTGCACGACATATTCAGCCGCCCGCCGCACGATCCGCGCTACACGGCGGCCGTTTGCGCATGGTGAAGACTCGCGCTCTCGCGGCGCTGCCTGGCGTCGCTGCACTGCTATTGGCGATGACGGCAACAGCCGGCGGACACGCTCTGCCGCCGATCCGGCACGTGTTCATTATCGTGCTCGAGAACCAGGCTTACGAGAGCAGCTTCGGATCGGACTCGCCAGCGTTGTACCTGAAGTCCCTCCGCCAGCAAGGTGCGAGCCTGCCGAATTACTACGGCACGAGCCACATGAGCCTCGGCAACTATTTGACGATGATCAGTGGCCAGGCGCCCAACGAAGCCACCAATTTCGATTGCGAGCTGTTTTCGGAATTCACCAGCACCGGCACGACGGCCGACGGCCAGGCGATCGGCAAGGGCTGCGTGTACCCGGCAAATATCCAGACGATCGCGAACCAGCTCGAGCACGCACACTTGCGCTGGAAAGCTTACATGGAAGACATGGGGAACAACCCGCGGCGCGAGAGCGCGCGCTGCGGACATCCGCGCATCGGCACGAGCGACAACACCGGCAATGCAAGCGTCGGTGACCAATACGCTACGCGGCACAATCCATTCGTTTACTTTCACGCGATCATCGACCAGCCTGCGTGCGCCGCGAATGTCATGAGCCTCGACTCGCTCGCGCACGATTTGCAGGAACCCGATGCGACTGCGAACTACGCGTTCATCACGCCCAACCTTTGCCACGATGGGCACGACGGCGGCGGCAGCTCGCGATGTGTTGACGGGCAACCCGGCGGACTCGTATCCGCCGACGCGTTCCTGCAGAAATGGGTGCCGAGGATCCTGGACTCGCCCGCGTTCAAGCGGGACGGCTTGCTCGTCATTACTTTCGACGAAGCCGACATCGCCGACGATTATGAAAGCCAGGGATCCGCTGCCGGCGTGGCCGGTGGCGTGGCGGCCGCCTGCTGCAATGAGCCATCAGGCCCCAACATCGCCGCGTACGACCCGAGGCCAGGCTACCGCTCCGCGAGTGGCATGAATGGACCCGGGCTCGTCGGGCCGGGCGGTGGCCGGATTGGCGCCGTGCTGCTCTCGCCCTTCATCAAGGCCGGTACTGTCTCGACGACTGCGTATAACCACTACTCGCTGTTGCGCAGCATTGAAGACCTGTTCGGATTGACGCCGCTGGGCTACGCAGCGCAACCGGGTCTCAGCGCATTCAGCGCGGACATCTACACCAAGCCGCCTGCCCGAATGCCGCGGCGCTGATCGACCAGCAGCGCGCGCAGCAGGTCCGGACGATCGGTAATGAGTCCGTCCACGTCCATTGCCAGCATGCGCTGCATGTCCTGATGCTCATTGACGGTCCACGGGACGACGATCAGTCCTAGCCGATGCGCTTCGGCAACCTGGTCCGCGCGCAGGTCGAGGTAGTCGGGAGACCATGTCTTCGCACCGCTGGCCGCAGCGAGCCGTGGCACCGAGCCGCCGAAAGCCCGCGCATCGAGGCCGCCCAGCCACGGTGATGGCGCGGCGCCATCGAGGCATAGCGTGTCATCGGCGCCCTGCTGGTCGGTGAGCGCGCCGGTGGCCGCGCCGGGACTCATGCGATGCATGAGATTCAGCGCACGCCAGTCGAAGCACTGGACGGTGCAGCGCGCGCCGACGCCGGCCGCTGCCATGACATCGATCAACGAGCGTACGAAAGGCTCGGGCGCCGCCGTCAGTTCCGGCTGCAAGGGAAACAGCTTGACCTCGATGTTGAATCGAATCGAGCGATCACCCAGCTTTGCCACAAGCGCAAACAGGTCAGCGAGCCGCGGGATGCGCTCGCCGTCGATCGCCACCTGCTGCGGATGGGCACGCTGGTAATCGCTCCCCGGCCGGATGCGGCCCACGTCATAGCGAGCCAGCTCCGCGTATTCGACTTCGCAAATGACCGGACCGGGGCGCGATAGAAAATTTCCGCGCGCATCGCGCGTGTGCTCCGGATTGAGCTGCGGGTCGTGGCTGATGACGACGACGCCATCGCGCGTCATCGCACAGTCGAGTTCCAGGCTGCTGATGCCCAATGCCAGCGCGCGCTCGAAGCCGCCCAGCGTGTTTTCCGGCCACAGGCCGCGGGCGCCTCGGTGTCCCTGCAGGTCGAAAAGCCGCTCGCCCAACTCGCCCCCTTGCCGTGGATTTACCGTTCCGCGCGGATCAGTGACGGACCGCGCGTCTCCCGGTACCATGGGGGCGGCTCAAGGCCTCAAAGTCACGCAGAGGACATTATATGAGAGTCGCGCTATCTGCATTGCTCGCCGCTTGCTTAGCCTTGAGCGCGGGCTGTTCCAGGCACGGTGGCGAGAACTCATCCGCATCGGGCGGCGATGCAAAG
>JBOHZW010000030.1:0-3906 GCA_050738715.1 Steroidobacteraceae bacterium
CCATCTCGCTCTTGTTGCCGGTGGTCAGCAGCATCCGTCCGGTTTTGTTCGAGATCGCCATCAGCAACAGGCCGCGCGTGCGCGCCTGGATGTTCTCCTCTGTAGTATCGGGGGCGCGTCCGGCAAATTCGCCGGCGAGCGAGGAGAGCGTGGCCTCGAACATGCCCTCGATCGGAATCGTGCTGATTGGAACACCAAGGGTTTGTGCCTGGGCGGTGGCATCCTCGATGCTCATCGGCGAGGTGTAGCGCGAGGGCATCATGACGGCCTGCACCCGGTCGGGTCCCAGCGCATCGACGGCAATCGCCAGCGTCAGTGCGGAATCGACACCGCCTGAGAGGCCCATGACGACGCCCGGAAACCCGTGCTTGTGCACATAGTCGCGCACACCGAGCACCAACGCCTTGTAGACGCTGGCCTCGACACTGAGCTCGGGTGCAATGTCGGCCGCGATCGGCACCGCGTGGCCATCGCGCCGCTCGATCTGCACGCGATACAACTCGTCCGCGTACGCAGGAGCACGCATGACGACTCGCCCCTGCGCGTCCATGACAAAGGAGTTGCCGTCGAACACGAGTTCGTCCTGCCCCCCGCAGAGGTTCAGGTAAACGACCGGAATGCCAATCTCGCCGACGCGTTCGCGCACGATGCGTTCGCGAACCTGCTGGCGGTTGACCTCGAACGGCGAGGCATTGATGACCAACAGCAACTCGGCCCCGGCCGCGCGCGCGCGGCGCGCCGGCTCGGGCTCCCAGATGTCCTCGCACACCAGCAAGCCGATGCGAAATCCCTGGCATTCGAACACGGCCGTTGCATCGCCCGCGGTGAAATAACGCTTCTCGTCGAACACCTGGTAGTTCGGCAGGCAGGACTTGCGTGCCAGCGCGATACGGCGCCCATCGCGGAACACGGCCGCGCTGTTGTAGATGTTCGCGCCGTCGTACTCGGGGAATCCCAGCACCAGCCCGATACGCGGCACGGCATCGAGGCCCTGTAGTGCGCGCTCGATCTGGATGCGCAATCCACGGTGGAACAGCAGGTCTTCGGGCGGATAGCCCGACAGCGTCAATTCCGGGAACAGCACCAGGTCGGCGCCGAATTCGTCGCGCGCGCGCCTCGCCACATCCAGCGCGCGCGCCAGGTTGCCCTGCACATCGCCGACCAGCAGGTCGATCTGCGCAAGCGCCAGCGTCAGGCGCGGTGTGGCGTTCAATCTGATTTCGCTAGCGGCGGCCGCGAACCGCCGAGCGCCGGCTTGTCGGCCGGCCCCTCGCCTTGCGATGCGTGCCGCGCTTCGCAGCGCGCTTCACTGTGCGCTTCACCGCGGGCTTCACGGAGTGCTTCGCAGTCCGTTTCAGCTTGCGCTTCGTTGCCGACTTCAGGCGACGCCCCGTCGCGCGCTTTGGTGCGCGCGCAGGCGGCCGAGGCGCGATGTGCGTGGCGCGTGCTCGGGCGCTGCGCGAGCGACGCAGCGCCTCGGCCATCGCGCTGCCGAGTTCAGCCGGCGATTTCACGGTGCGCACGCCGGCGGCCTCAAGGGCGCGAAACTTGTCGGCCGCCGTGCCCTTGCCACCGGCAATCACCGCGCCTGCGTGGCCCATGCGCTTGCCTGGCGGCGCGGTGACGCCGGCGATATAGGCCACGACCGGTTTGCTGACGAATCGGCGGATATGCTCGGCCGCCGCTTCCTCATCGCTCCCGCCGATTTCACCGACCATGACGATGCCTTCGGTTTGCGGATCGCGCTCGAACAGCTCAATGACATCGATGAAATTCATGCCGCGCACCGGATCGCCGCCGATTCCGACGCAGGTGCTTTGCCCGAGTCCATTGCCCGTGGTCTGGAAAACCGCTTCATAGGTCAACGTGCCGGAGCGCGATACGATGCCGATGCAGCCGGGTTTGTGGATGAAGCCCGGCATGATGCCGATCTTGCATTCGCCAGGCGTGATGACGCCGGGACAATTCGGACCAACGAGCCGCGTGCCGGTGCCGGCCAGCACCGCCTTGACGCGAACCATGTCGTTGACCGGCACACCCTCGGTGATGCACACGATCAATTCAATGCCGGCGTCAGCCGCCTCGAGAATGCCGTCGGCCGCAAACGGCGCCGGCACATAGATCATCGTGGCCGTTGCACCGGTGGCCTTGACCGCATCGCGCACCGTGTCGAATACCGGCAACCCCAGATGCCGCTCGCCGCCGCGTCCGGGCGTCACGCCGCCGACGAGGCGCGTGCCGTAGGCAATGCTCTGCTCGGAATGAAAAGTGCCCTGTTTACCCGTGAAACCCTGGCAGATGACCGCGGTTCGCTTATTGACCAGGATGCTCACGACGCCACCTTCCCCGCCTTCGCCTTAGGCGTAGCGGCCCGCGCCGCGGCGACAACCTTGCGCGCCGCGTCGGTCAGGTCGCTCGCGGCAATGATTGCCAGTGTCCCGCCGGCGAGCTTGGTGCGCGCCGCGTCGGCGTTCGTGCCCTCGAGCCGCACGACGACCGGAACGCGCACGCCGGCATCGCGCACCGCGTCGATGATGCCCTCTGCGATCAGGTCGCAACGGACGATGCCGCCAAAGATGTTGACGAGGATTGCGCGCACTTTCGGGTTCGACAGGATCAGCTCGAAGGCCGTCGTCACGCGCGCAGCGGTCGCGCCGCCGCCGACGTCGAGGAAATTCGCCGGCGCGCCGCCGTGCAGCTTGATCAGATCCATCGTGGCCATGGCCAGGCCGGCGCCATTGACCATGCAGGCGATATCCCCGTCGAGCGATACGTAGTTCAGGTCGTGTTCGCTCGCGATGCGCTCGGCCGGATCTTCCTGGCCCGCATCGCGGAGCGCCGCCATCGCACCCTGGCGGAACAGCGCATTGGCCTCGATGTCGAGCTTGCAGTCGAGCGCGACTAACTTGCCTTCGCGCGTAACGATCAACGGATTGATCTCGATCAGGCTGGCATCGCGTTCGTTGTACAGGCGGTACAGCGCCAGCAGGATCGCCTGGAACTGCGCGAGTTCATCGCCCTTGAGGCCGATGCCGAAACCCAGCTGCCGGCATTGCCACGGTTGCAACCCGGCAGCCGGATGAATCGTCACCGACAGGATTTTCTCCGGTGTGTCGTGCGCCACCTGTTCGATGTCCATGCCGCCCGCGGCCGATGCGACCACCGCAATGCGGCCCTTCTCGCGGTTGAGCGTGAAGCTCAGGTACAGCTCGCGTGCGATGTTCGATCCGGTCTCGACGTACACGCGCTCGATCGGCAGGCCTGCCGCTCCGGTCTGCTTCGTGACGAGTCGTTCGCCGAGCATGCCGGCAGCGGCGGCGCTGACTTCATCGATGCTGCGCGCCAGTTTGACGCCGCCAGCCTTGCCGCGGCCGCCCGCGTGCACCTGCGCCTTGACGACCCACACGTCACCGCCCAACGCGCGGGCAGCCGCTTCGGCTTCATCAGCATTGGCGACAACGATTCCTTCCGGCACCGCGATGCCGTAGCTCGCGAGGATTTTCTTCGACTGGTATTCGTGCAGGTTCATCGGCCGGTCCGGAACGAAAGGTGCGGAATTGTCGCGGAAAGCCGCCACGGATGCTACCTTCACGGCATGAATTCCCCACCGGATGCAGTCGCGGTCGGCGAGAGCACGCAGACCGATCTGGGCTGGCGCATCGTCGGATTGACCAATCTTTACCGGCTATTGTCGGTCGTCGTGCTGCTCTGCGTGCATATGCTGACGCAGCCGACCCCGACTTTTGGCAACTACGTGCCGCGCCTGTTCAGCAGCGTGCTGGTGCTTTACTTCGTGCTGGCGGGATTGCTCGCGTTCGTGGCCCGGCGCCACTGGCCCGGACGGCGCGCTCTGGTGCTGACGCACACGCTCGTCGATGCCACGGCGATCGCGCTGCTGATGTACGC
>JBOHZW010000031.1:0-7049 GCA_050738715.1 Steroidobacteraceae bacterium
GTGCCGGCGTTGCCCATGTCGAGTGGCTGCAGGCCGGCGCGCAGTCCGCCGGGGCCTGCGCCGGTGACGATCACTTCGGTTGCGCTGGGCTGAGCAATGCGCACGCCCAGTGCGCGCATCGCCGCCATCGTCGCCTGACAATCAGCGCTGGCGAGGAACCCGCTGACGCGCGTCTCGCCGTCGGCAATACCGCCGAGCATCAGCGCGCGGTGCGAAATCGATTTGTCGCCCGGAACGCGAATCGCGCCGCCCACACCGGCAACCGGCGCGGCGCGATAGCGTGCTTTCGCCGCACCTCCGCTCATGCGCGCTGCAGTATCCTGGCGAGGAGCAGCAACAATCGATCGTTCTGCTCCGGCAGCCCGATCGAGATGCGCAAGTGTCGCGGCAAGCCATAGCCGGCGATCGGACGCACGATGATGCCGCCGCGCAGCAGCTGTTCGTAGACCTGCGCGGTGTTCGCGCCGCAATCGACCATCAGGAAATTTCCGGCCGACGGCGCGAACATCAGCCGCAGTTCGCGCAACGCTGCAGCGACGCGCTCGCGCTCGGCGACGATGCGCGTTGCGGCCTCCCGCACATGCTCGGGGTCGCTCAGCGCGGCGATCGCCGCGGCCTGCGCCACGTTGCTGACGTTGAAAGCGGGCCGATATCGATTCATCGCATCGGCCACTTCCGGATGCGAGACCGCGTAGCCGATGCGCAACCCCGCCAGTCCATATCCCTTGCTGAAGGTGCGCAGGATGACGAGATTGGGATGATCGTCGAGCCACGGCAGCCCGCTGGGGGCTCCGCTCAATGTGGCGAACTCGAGATAGGCCTCATCAAGGATCACGAGCGCATGCGTGGGCACGGCTTCGATGAATTGGCGCAAAGCCTCGTGCTCCACCCAGGTGCCGGTCGGGTTGTTTGGATTCGCGATGAACACGAGGCGGGTGTCGGGCCTGATCGCGCGCGCCATTGCCGCGAGGTCGTGGCCGTAGGGCATCGCCGCATCGGGCGCAAACGCGCTCGCCTCGATGCAGGCCGCGCCGGTGGCGCGAATCACCAGCGGATAGATCGCAAAGCCGTACTGCGCGCACACTGCACTGTGCGTAGCGTCGAGGAAGGTCTCGGCCAGCATCAGCAGCAATTCGTTCGAGCCGTTGCCGACCGTCAGCCATTCGATCGGCACGGAAAGATGCGCCGCCAGGGCGTGCTTGAGTTCGTGCGCGCTGCCGTCCGGATATAACCACGCTGAATCGCTCGCCGCCCGGATCGCCTCGATGGCCGCAGGGCTGGGCCCGTACGGGTTTTCGTTCGAGGCCAGCTTGATGACGTCCTTGATGCCGTATTCGCGCTGCAGCTCGCTGATTGGTTTTCCCGGCACGTACGGCGAGAGCGAGCGCACTGCCGCCGTCGCGAGCCGCCCAGGATGCGCCGCCGTATCCTTCGACGCAGCGCTCATCTCAGAGCACCGAACGTGGGTACGAACCGATCACCCGGAACAGCGAGGCGCGCGCCTTGAGGCTTTTCAACGCGCGCGCGACCGGCCGGTCGCTGACATGGCCTTCGATATCGATGAAGAAGACGTAGTGCCACTTGCCGCGGCGCGAGGGTCGCGACTCGATGCGCGTCATGCTGATACGGTTCTTCGCCAGCGGCTCGAGCAACCGGTATAGCGCGCCGGGCGCGGCGGTGCTGCTCGTCGACACGAGCAGCGTGGTCTTGTCCGCTCCGCTGCGCGCCAGGAGCTTGCGCCCGATGACGAGGAAGCGCGTCGTGTTGTCGGCGCGATCCTCGATTTCATCGGCGAGCAGGCGCAGGCTATAGACCTCGGCGGCGGTTTCGCCGGCGATCGCCGCGGTGCCCTGTTCGTCGCGCGCGCGGCGCGCACCCTCGGCGTTGCTGCTGACGGGCACACGCTCGGCATCCGGCAGGTTTTCGTCGAGCCACAGCCGGCACTGCGCCAGCGCCTGGGCATGCGCGCAGACGCGCGCGATTCCGGCGAGCGATTCCATGCGGCCCATCAGGCAATGGCGAATGCGCAGTTCTACTTCACCGCAGATGTGCAACGGGCTTCCGACCAGCCGATCGAGCGTGTGCGTCACGGTGCCTTCGCTGGAGTTCTCGACGGCGACGACGCCGAAGTCGGCATTGCCCGCTTCGACTTCGTGGAACACTTCATTGCTCGTGCCGAGCGCCAACGCGCGCACCGAATGCCCGAAGTGCTTGTAGACAGCTGCCTGGGTATAGGTGCCCTCGGGCCCGAGGAAGGCCACCTTGAGCGGTTCCTGCTGCGCGAGGCAGGCCGACATGATTTCGCGAAACAGCCGCGCAATCTCTTCGTTGCGCAGCGGTCCGTGGTTGCGCTCGAGCGCCGCGCGCAATACTTCGGCTTCGCGCTCGGGCCGGTAGAAATCGACCGTGTGCCCGTCGGCGTGCTTGGATATGCCCACCTGCCCCGCCAGCAACGCGCGCCGGTTCATCAGTTCCTGCAGCTGCGCGTCGAGTGCATCGATCTCGGCGCGGATCGCGGCGAGGTTGCCGCCAGCCGGCCGTCGCTGCGCGCGCTTCACGGCTGCAGTCTTGCGCTTCATGCCTGCTCCCGCACGACGCGCGCTGACAGGACGCCGTCGATTCCGCGCAGCCGCTGGACCAACTGTTCGTCGATGCCGCCATCGGTGTCGATCAACGTGTAGGCCAGGTCACCGCGCGACTTGTTCAGCAAGTCGGCGATGTTGATGTTTGCGCCCGCAAGGCAGGTGGAGATCTGGCCCACCATGTTGGGCACGTTGCTGTTGGCGATGGCCAGGCGCGTCTTGCCTGGCACGCGCGGCAGTAGCGCCTCGGGGAAGTTCACCGAGTTGCGGATGTTGCCGTTTTCGAGGTAATCGCGCAGCGTCTCGGCCGCCATCGCCGCGCAGTTCTCCTCGGCCTCGCCCGTGGAAGCCCCGAGGTGCGGCAGCGTGATGGCGCGTGGATGGCCTTTGAGCGCGCGCGTCGGGAAATCGCAGATGTAGGCGTGCAGGTGGCCGCTGTCGAGCGAGGCGATCACGTCGGCTTCCTCGACGATTGGAGCGCGCGCGAAATTCAGCACCACGCCGCCCGCGCGCATCAGCTTCAGGCGTGGGGCATTGACGAGTCCGCGAGTGTGCGAATTCAGCGGCACGTGCACACTTACCATGTCGGCGCGCGCAAACAGGTCATCGAGAGACTGCGCCTGCTGCACCGAAGCCGACAGTTGCCAGGCGCGCTGCACCGTGATCTGCGGGTCGTATCCTAGCACCTGCATGCCGAGCAGTTGCGCCGCATTGGCCACTTCGACGCCGATAGCGCCGAGCCCGACGACGGCGAGCGTGCGGCCCGGCAGCTCGAAACCGACGAAGTTCTTCTTGCCCTTCTCGACCGCTGCGTCGATCACCGCGTCGTCGCCATCGAGCGTGCGCGCGAAATTCCAGGCCGGGCAGATGTTGCGCGCGGCGAGGAACAGACCGGCCAGCACCAGTTCCTTCACCGCGTTGGCGTTGGCGCCCGGCGCGTTGAAGACTGGAATGCCACGTGTGCTAAGCGCGGCCACCGGGATGTTGTTGGTGCCGGCGCCAGCGCGCGCGACGGCGAGCAACGAATCGGGCACCTTGAACTTGTGCATGTCGGCCGAGCGCACCAGCACACCGTGCGGATTGTTCAGTTCGGAAGCCACCTCGTAGCGCTCGCGCGGAAGCTTCTCGAGTCCGCGCGTGCTGATGCTATTGAGCTTGAGGATGCGGTAGCTCATTGGTCTGGGAAGTCAGCCATTGCGGCGCGCGAAATCGCGCATGAAATCGATCAGCGCCGCAACGCCCGCTGGCGGCAACGCGTTGTACAGGCTTGCGCGCATTCCGCCCACGGAGCGGTGGCCTTCGAGATTGACGAGCCCTGCAGCACGCGCCTCAACGATGAAGGTCTTGTCGAGTTCCGGTTTGGCCAGCGTGAAGGGCACATTCATCCAGGAGCGAGAGGCCGGCGCAACCGGGTTGCGGTAGAACCCGCCGGAATTGTCGATGGCGCTATACAGGCTCGTCGCCTTGGCCGCGTTGATCTCGCCCATGCCTTTCAGGCCGCCCTGGCGCTTGAGCCACTTGAACACAAGCCCGGCGAAATACCAGGCGAAAGTCGGTGGAGTGTTCAGCATCGAGTTATCGTCGGCTACCAGTTTGTAGTCGAGCACCGAAGGCGTGCTGGCGCGCGCGCGGCCGAGCAGCTCTTCACGCACAATGACGACGCACAATCCGGCCGGGCCGATGTTCTTTTGCGCTCCGGCGTAAATCAGCCCAAAGCGGCTGACATCGATCGGCCGCGACAGGATCGTCGATGACATATCGGCGACCAGCGGTGCGCCGACATCCGGCACGAATGGAAATTCCACGCCGCCAATGGTCTCGTTCGGCGTGTAATGCAGGTAGGCCGCGTTCGGCGTGAGCTGCCAGCCCGACGGGGCCGGAATGTCGCAGTATTTGCTGTCGGCGGCATCCGCGGCGACGTTGAGCTTGCAGTAGCGCTGCACCTCGCTGCTGGCCTTCTTCGACCAGTGTCCGGTGACCACATAGTCCGTGACGCTGTCGGGAGCGGTCAGATTCAGCGCAATGGCCGCGAACTGGAGCGTCGCGCCGCCCTGCATGAACAGCACCTTGTAGTGGGGCGGTATCGCCAGCAACTCGCGCAGGTCTGCCTCCGCCTCGGCGGCACACGCGACGAAGGCCTTGCCGCGGTGGCTGACTTCCATGACGGACATGCCGTCGCCGCGCCAGTCGGGCAGTTCGTCGCGTGCCTGCTCGAGCACTTCGCGAGGCAGCACGGCAGGGCCGGGGGAAAAATTGTAGACGCCCAACGGAAACTCGCTCCAGCCGGAAACTATTCGGAGGGGCCGGTCGGGCTGCTGCCCTCGCCGGCCGGCTCAGGCGGAGGGCCGACGGCATCGCCGCCTTCCTCGCCCTCGCCGTTCTCGAGTCCCTCGACGCGCTCGATGCCAGTCAGGCGTTCGCCTTCCGCCAAGCGGATCAGGCGCACGCCCTGCGTGTTGCGTCCGACGATCGAAATGTCGCTGACCGGTGTTCGCACCAGCGTACCGGTGGAACTGACCAGCATCAGCTCGTGGGCAGGCGCCACCTGGAGCGCCGCGACGGTGTTGCCGTTGCGCTCGGTGGTCTGCAGGGCGATGACACCCTGGCCGCCGCGGTTATGCGCCGGGAACTCCTCGAGCGGCGTGAGCTTGCCGTAGCCGAATTCCGAGGCCGTAAGGATATGGCCTTCGCCGAGCGCGATCAGTGCAATCAGGCGCTGGCTGCCGCCCAGGCGCACACCGCGCACGCCGGCGGCATCGCGACCCATCGGCCGCACCTCGCCCTCGTGGAAGCGGATCGCCTTGCCGCCGCTCGTGCACAGCAGGATCTCGCGCGCACCATCGGTCAGCGCCACGCCCACGAGCCGATCGTCGTCGTTGAGATCGACGGCGATAATGCCCGAGGCACGCGGCCGTGAAAAAGCCGCCAGCGGCGTCTTCTTGACGGTGCCCAGGCTCGTGGCCATGAACACGAAGTGCTGATCGTCGAATTGCTTGACCGGCAACAGCGCGTTGATCTTTTCGCCTGCTTCAAGCGGCAGCAGGTTGACGATCGGCTTGCCGCGCGAGCCGCGGCCAGCCTGAGGCAGTTCGAACACGCGCAGCCAGTAGACCTTGCCGCGATTAGAGAAGCACAACAGCGTGTCGTGCGTGTGCGCAATGAAAAATTTCTCGATGAAGTCTTCATCGCGCACTGCGGTTGCCGACTTGCCACGTCCGCCGCGCCGCTGCGCCTGGTAATCGGACACCGGCTGCGCCTTTGCGTAGCCTGCGTGCGAGAGCGTCACGACGACATCCTGCGGCTCGATCAGGTCTTCGGTCGACAGGTTCAGGTGATCGCGGCTGATCTCGGTGCGGCGCACGTCGCCGTAATTCTCGCGGATCTCGACCAGCTCGGCGCGCACCACGGCCGTCAGGCGTGACGGCAGCGCGAGAATTTCCGACAGGTCGAGCACCCGATCGAGCAATTCGCGGTATTCGGCGACGATCTTGTCCTGCTCCAGACCGGTCAGCCGGTGCAAGCGCATGTCGAGGATGGCCTGCGCCTGCACTTCGCTCAAGCGGTAGCCGCCGGGATGCAGCCCGAATCCGTCCGCGAGATCGTCGGGACGCGTGGCGGTCGCGCCGGCGCGCTCGAGCATCGCGGCTACGGCGCCTGGCTGCCAGTCGCGCGCCATCAGCGCCGCGCGCGCCTCGGCCGGCGACGGCGAGGCCTTGATCAGCGCAATGATCGCGTCGATGTTGGCGAGTGCGACCGCGAGTCCTTCGAGCACATGCGCGCGCTCGCGCGCCTTGCGCAACTCGAACACCGTGCGGCGAGTGACGACCTCGCGGCGGTGCCGCAGGAAGGCGTCGAGCATTTCCTTCAGGCTGAGCAGGCGCGGCTGTCCGTCGACCAGCGCCACCATGTTGATGCCGAACACGGTCTCCATGGGAGTCTGCGAGTACAGATTGTTCAGCAGAATTTCCGGCACTTCGCCGCGCTTCAGCTCGATCACGACCCGCATGCCGTCTTTGTCCGATTCGTCCCGCAATCCGTCGGAGGCGATGCCCTCGATGAGCTTGTCGCGCACCAGGTCGGCGATGCGTTCGATCAATCGCGCCTTGTTCACCTGGTACGGAAGTTCGGTGATGATGATGGCCTGACGATCGCCCTTGCCCACGTCCTCGACATGAGTGCGTGCGCGCACGTGGATGCGCCCGCGGCCGGTCTTGTACGCGGCGACGATTTCCTGGGCGCCGTTGATCAGGCCCGCCGTCGGGAAATCCGGACCCGGCACGATCTGCATCAATTGCGCGAGCGTGATGTCGGGGTTTTCGATGAGTCCGATACAGGCGCTGATGATTTCCGTCAGATTGTGCGGCGGGATGTTGGTCGCCATGCCCACCGCGATTCCGGAGGAGCCGTTGACCAGCAGATTGGGAACCCGGGTCGGCAGCACCGTAGGTTCGCTCTCCGACTCATCGT
>JBOHZW010000032.1:0-3318 GCA_050738715.1 Steroidobacteraceae bacterium
CTATAATCCTTGGTGGGATGTTGAGGGAGTGGTCATGCCGTTTTACGAGTACGAGTGCCCGGCCTGCAAGTTCTACCTTGAGGTGCTGCAAAAGCTCAGCGACAAGCCGCTGAAGAAATGTCCCTCATGCGGCAAGGCGGGATTCCGGCGGTTGGTGTCGGCGCCCGTGTTCCGGCTCAAGGGCTCGGGCTGGTACGAGACCGATTTCAAGTCGGACAAGGAAGGCCAGCGTAACCTCGCGGGCGCGGAGCGCGAAGAAGCCGCGCCAGCTGACGCCAAGGCGAAGAGCGAGGACAAGACAGCGGCGCCAGAGGGCGATGCCAAGGCCGGATCCAAGCCCGAAGCGAAACCGGATTCCAAGCCTGACAAGGACACATCGTCATCGCGCAGTGCGAAGCGCGCTGCAAAGCCGTCCACGAAATCGTCCACGAAGTCGTCCACAAAGCCGGTCGCAAGGCGCGGCGCCAAGCGCGCCACCCGGACGGCGAAGCGCGGGAAAGGGCGGCGGTGAATCGCGCGCAGATAGTGCAGCGGGCGCGCATCGGGCGCGCGCTGCGACGTTACCTGATCAATGGACTGCTGATCTGGGTGCCCGTGCTGGTCACGGTGCTGGTCGTGCGCTTCATCCTGCAGTTGATGGACCAGACGCTGCTGGTGCTGCCGCAATCGCTGCGCCCCGATTCGCTGCTGGGCTTGCATATTCCGGGGTTTGGCGCGCTGCTGGCCGTGCTGATCGTGCTGCTCACCGGCGTGCTGGTCACCAATTTCATTGGCCGCGCGCTGGTCGGGGTGGGCGAGGAAGTACTCGAGCGCATCCCGTTCGTACGCGCGTTGTACAGCGGCGTGAAGAGTTTTTCCGAGACCGTGCTGTCGAACTCCGGCAACTCGTTCAAGAAAGTGCTGCTGGTCGAGTATCCGCGCGCTGGCGCGTGGAGCATCGGTTTCCAGACCACCGACCAACTGCCCGAGATCAACGCGAAGCTTGGAGTGCCGCAGGTCTGTGTGTTTATCCCGACGACGCCGAATCCGACCTCGGGATTCATCATCTTCGTGCCGCAGACGCAATGCATCGAGCTCGACATGCACGTCGATGCGGCGATGAAGATGATCGTCACGCTCGGCGTGGTGGGGCCGTCGAACCACACGGCCACAGCGGCCGCGCTGGCGCATGCGGACAGGAAAATCCTCGACAAGGCGGCCCGCGAGTCGCGTCAATGAGCGATTCATCGCGTTGGCTGGCCGGCGCAAAGCTCCCGGCGCTCCAGTTGCGCGAACTGCAGACCTTTGAAGGCGCGCATCCACGCGCGGCCGCGCTGACCGGGAAGAGCGAGCAGCACTGGCAGGGCGGCGTGCCCTTTCACTGGATGCGCGATTGGCCGTTGCCGTACCCGCTGTTCGTGCGGGATGCGTCGGGCGCAACGCTGCGTGACGTCGACGGCTATTCCTACGATGATTTCTGCCTCGGCGACACCGGCGCGATGTTCGGCCACAGCCCGGCTCCTGTTGCGCGAGCGCTCGCGCGGCAGGCGGCGCGCGGCCTGACGGCGATGCTGCCGGGCGAGCGCGTGGCATCAATTGGCGCGTTGCTCAGCGAGCGCTTCGGCCTGCCGTGCTGGCAGATGACGCAGACCGCGACCGACGCCAACCGTTCGGTGTTGCGTCTCGCGCGCGCGGTGACCGGGCGCAGCGAAGTGCTGGTGTTCGACGGCTGCTATCACGGCACCGTTGATGAAACGCTGGTCTGCCTCGTCGATGGCCAGCCGCGCGCACGCGCCGGCTTGCGCGGTCCGCCGGCCGATGCGGCCGCGCACACGCGCATCGTCGAGTTCAACGACGTCGCGGCGCTGGCCGCCGCGCTCGCCGACCGGAACGTCGCCGCGGTGTTGTGCGAGCCGGCACTGACGAACATGGGCATGGTGCTTCCGCAGCCCGGATTCCACGCAGAACTGCGGCGTCTGACGAGCGCACATGGCACGCTGCTCATCATCGATGAAACCCACACGCTCTCGGCAGGCCCCGGCGGATACACGCGCCGGCACGGCCTCGATCCTGACATGCTGGTCTGCGGCAAGGCCATTGCCGGCGGCATGCCCTGCGCTGTTTATGGCATGACCGCCGAGGTGCGAGCGCGCATCGAGAACATGCCGGCGAATGCCGAGCATGGCCATTCGGGACTCGGCACGACGCTGTCGGCCAACCTGCTGGCGCTCGCGGCGCTCGAGGCCTGCCTGCGTGAGGTCATGAGCGACGCCGCCTTCGAGCATATGGAATCGCAGGCAATGCGACTCGAGTCAGGGTTAGCGGCACTCGGCGCCAAACGTACGCTGCCCTGGCAGGTGCAGCGCATCGGTGCGCGCGTCGAGCTCGGATTTGGCGCGGACCCGCCGCGCAACGGGCGCGAATCGGCGGCGGCGATGCTGCCGGAACTCGAGCGCACGCTGCACCTGTACCTGCTCAACCGCGGCGTGCTGCTGACACCCTTCCACAACATGATGCTGCTCTCGCCGCAGACCGCGCCGGCCGCGGTCGACCGCCTGCTCACGCACCTTGGCGCGGCGCTCGACGAACTGGCTTAGGGCCCGTAACATCGCGTCCCTTTTCGGAACCCGACCATGCGCAGCCACTATTGCGGACAAGTGAACCAAGCCTTGATCGGCCAACCGGTCGCCGTTGTCGGCTGGGTGCATCGTCGGCGCGACCACGGTGGCGTGATCTTCGTCGATGTGCGCGACCGCGAAGGCCTCGTGCAGGTCGTCTGCAACCCGGATGCGGCCGAGGTTTTTGCCAACGCCGAGAAACTCCGTAACGAATTCGTCGTGCGGGTCACCGGCACCGTGCGCGAGCGCCCGGCAGGCACTGTCAACGCGAATCTCGCTTCGGGGCATGTCGAGATCGTGGCCAATACTGTCGAGATCCTCAACCGCGCCGACCCGTTGCCGTTCCAGCTCGATGAACAGGTCAGCGAAGAAGTGCGCCTCAAGTACCGCTACATCGACCTGCGCCGCGAGGTTATGGCAACGCGCCTGCGCCAGCGCCACGCGATTGCGCGCTCGATGCGCGCTTTCCTCGACGGCCACGGCTTCATCGACAACGAAACGCCGATGCTGACCAAGGCGACGCCCGAGGGCGCGCGCGACTACCTGGTGCCGAGCCGCACGCATCCGGGCAAGTTCTTCGCGCTCCCGCAGTCCCCGCAGATCTACAAGCAGCTGCTGATGGTGGCGGGCCTGGACCGCTACTATCAGATCGTGCGCTGCTTTCGCGATGAGGATCTGCGCGCCGACCGGCAACCGGAATTCACGCAGCTGGACATCGAGA
>JBOHZW010000033.1:0-8969 GCA_050738715.1 Steroidobacteraceae bacterium
CAGCGGACGCGTGCGCTTGCTGGTCGCGCAATGCACCGATGATTTCCGGTTGCGCGCGATCGCGCACCATGACCTGGCCGACGGCGAGCCCGCAACGTTCGAAGAACTGGTCGGCGCCGGCAACCTCGTCGTCACGGTGCAGTCGGATACCTCGGCGGCGAACTACCAGGGCATCGTGCCGCTCGAGGGCGGAACGCTCGGCGAATGCCTGCAGCGATATTTCGAGGGTTCGGAGCAACTGCCGACGCGGCTCAAGCTGGTGGCCGACCACGAGCGGGCCGGCGGCATGTTGCTGCAACGCTTGCCCGCGAGCGGAGAAAGCGCCGGCGCGCTGGTGCAAAGCGCATGGGAAGACCTGCAACATGGCCTCGAATCCCTCGCGCCTGAAATACTGCTGATAGCTCCCGTCGCCACCGTCGTGCAGCAAGTCGCCGGCGAACATGACTGCCGTTTGTTCGGCGCGACCCCGGTGAGCTTTGCCTGCCGTTGCAGCGAGGAGCGTGTCGCCGGCCTCGTGCGTTCGCTTGGGTTGGATGAAGCGCGTGCCGCGCTGGCCGAGCAGGGCGCGTTGACCGTGACCTGCGAGTTCTGCGGCCGCAGCTACCGCTACGATGCGGTCGATGTCGAGCAGCTGTTTGCCAGCGACGCATTGCCGCGCGACGAACGCGGTCCGCTCAACTAGGCCTGCAGCGAGAACGGTGTGAAGTTGGTGTCCGTGTCGTAGTAGTCCTCGCGCTCGACGCGCTTCAGGAAATTCACGACGGCATACGTCAGCGGCGTGCTCAACGCTTCCCACGCAGTTTTCAAGACGTATTGCGTCAGCGTGACGGTCAGCAGCAGCTGGTTGTCCCAGACGCCATAGAACGCGATCGTATAAAAGAGACACGAGTCGATCGCCTCGCCGCAGGCTGTCGAGCCGATGGTACGCGTCCAGAGCCAGCGGCCCTGCGTGAACACCTTCATCTTCGCCAACACGTAGCTGTTGACCAGCGATCCGCACCAGAAAGCGATGATCGAAGCGCCGGCGATGCGCCAGGTGCTCCCGAAGATCGTTTCGATCGCGGCCTGCTTGTCGGCCCATTTCGCGGCCGGCGGCATCGCAACGATGATCGCGGCCATCAACGAAGCGAACGCGAGTGCCGCGAAGCCCGCCCACACGCAGCGCCGATCGCGTGCGTAGCCGTACACTTCGGTGAGGATATCGCCGAAGAAATACGACAAGGGGAAGAACAGCACGCCCGCGGCGAAGGTCTGCGCGCCGACGATCGGGAACTGCACCGTCGTGACCTTCTGCGCGCCGATGAGGTTGGCGCACAGCAGGATGCAGACGTACGCGGCCATGATCAGGTCGTAGTAACGGTACTGGCGTTCGGGCTTCTGTGTCATACGTGATCCGATGTTGGAATTGTCAGGGTTTGCGGTTGGCGTCCGCTTCGACGAGATTGAGATACGAGGTGCCGCCCAGCTCGGCCATCTGCCCGGCGATCCAGTCGCGGCGCGACAGCACGTAGTTCGATGGCGCCTCGACGCGTAGCCGCACCGGGTTCGGCAGCACCGCCGCGAGCAGCGCGCTGTTGGCGCGGTTCAGTCGCCGCGCATCCTTGTGGAAATAGTGTTGCGCCGCGGCTTGCACGCCGTAGACGTCGCTGCCGAACTGCGCGATGTTCAGGTACACCTCGAGTATCCGCTCCTTCGGCCAGCACCATTCGATCAGCATCGTAAACCCGGCCTCGAGGCCCTTGCGGAAATAGCTGCGCCCCGACCACAGGAACATGTTCTTCGCGACTTGCTGTGAAATCGTGCTGGCGCCACGCTTGTTGCGGCTCACCGCGTTGTGGCGCACCGCCTGGCGGATCGACTTGAAATCGAAGCCGGCGTGGAACGGGAACTGCTGGTCCTCGGATGCGATGACCGCAAGCGCAGCCTGCGGCGAGATCTGCTCGAGATCGACCCACTGGTAGTGCGTTGCGTAGCGATGGTCGCCGGAGAAAAACGCCGAGAGACTGGCGTTTACCATGAACGCGCTGGTCCACGGGTTGATCCAGCGCAGCGAAATCACCAGCAATACGACCAGCGCGACGAAAACGAGCAGCCATTCGAACAGCGAGCGCCCTAGGCGCCGCATCCATCTCCCGCGGTTCTCCGTCATGGACGGCGTCAATTCCTCGCGCGGCCTTGCGAGCTGGCCTCAGGCCTTGTCCTTGACGTGGCGCGCGCTGTTGATCACCACGTCTTCCATTGGCGCGTCGGTATAGCCCTGGCGCCGGCCGGTGCGCACTGCCGCGATCTTGTCGATGACATCGAGCCCATCGACGACTCGGCCGAACACCGCATAGCCATGCTGCCCGGGACGATGATCGAGAAAATCGTTGTCCTTCAGATTGACGAAAAACTGCGAGGTCGCGCTGTGCGGCGAATCGGTGCGCGCCATCGATAGCGAACCGCGCTCGTTCTGCAGCCCGTTGTCGGCTTCGTTCTTCACCGGCGAGCGCGTGCTCTTTTGCGAGAAGTCGGCCGTCAGCCCGCCGCCCTGGATGACGAAGCCCGGCACGATGCGATGGAAGATCGTGCCGTCGAAGAATCCGTCGTCAACGTACTGGCGGAAATTCGCGACCGTCAGCGGCGCTTCCTTTTCGAACAGTTCGACCGTGAAGCCGCCGTGCGTAGTTTCAAAACGTATCATGTGTGCATCTCTGCGTTGGAAGGCGTGGGCCCGCGCGATTGTTCAGCCTGCCTGGCGCTGCGCTTCCGTGACGCGCGGCAATCCGGCCAGGTCGGCATGGCAGCGTACGTGACGGAACCCCTGCGCGACAAGCAAATCCGCGACTTCGCGTTGCTGGCTGGCGCCGTGTTCGAGCAGCAGCCAGCCGTCCGCGAGCAGATGCGCGGCGGCGCCAGCGATCAATGCGGCCAGCGCCTCGAGTCCGGTCGCGCCGCTACTCAAGGCCCGCGCGGGCTCGTGGCGCAGCGCGGGATCGGCCAGCGCACGGTCGCCAGCGGCGATGTAAGGAGGATTGCTGGCGATCAGATCGAAGCGTTCACCCGCGAGCGGCTCGAACCAGTCGCCGCCCACGCACCGCACGTTGGCCAGGCCAAGCGCACGGGCATTGCCTGCGGCCACGGCCAACGCCGCGGAGGACTGATCGGTCGCGGTGACCTGCCAGCGTGGCCGCTCGCTCGCCAGCGCGAGCGCGATCGCGCCGGATCCGGTGCCCAGGTCCGCCACGGACGCTTCCGCCGCCTGCAGCAATGCCAGTGCGCGCTCGACCAGCAGTTCCGTTTCCGGTCGCGGTACGAGCACCGCGGGTGTGACCTGCAGTTGCAAAGTCCAGAATTCCTTGCGTCCGACGATGTAGGCGAGCGGTTCGCCGTTGGCGCGGCGCGAAAGCAGTTGCTGGAACGCGACCGCCTGGTCCGGCCGCAGCAAGTCCGCATCGTGCGCGAGCACGACGCTGCGCGGCAGTGACAGTGCATGCGCCAGCAACAGTTGCGCATCGAGCGCTGCGCTCTCGCCGACGGCAGCGCGTTGCAGCTGCGCGATCGCAGCAGCCAGCGCGCTCGCGCTCGTCAACGGTGCCGGAGTCGACGGTGATTGCACTGCTTCCATGTCGGTAATGATAGATTGCGCGCCTGTTGGTCCACGACCGGTCACGGAGTTTCTCATGCCCCAGTTCAAGCTGCCGTCGCGCAGCGCATCGGTCAGCGACCTGCTGGATGCCGCGACCGTCGTGTTCCGCGCGACGCTCGCCAAGGCGCTCCCGGCCGCGCTGTTCGCGATGCTGTTGGCGGGCCTGGCCGGCATGTACCAGATGACCACCGGCAAGCCGCTGGACTTCAGGCATCCACCGCAGGATCCAAAATTCTGGATGTTCGCCGCGGTCGGACTCGTGGTCTACCTGTGGCTGGCCGCCATCGTCATGCTGCGCCAGCGCTCGATGATGGATGGCAATGCGCCGGACCTCAAGCGCGAGTCGGCCGCAGCGTTGCAGCGCTGGCCGCTGCTGGTCATGACGTATGTGCTCGAGACCATCGCGATTTTCGCCGGATTCCTGCTGCTGGTCATTCCCGGCATTTACCTGTGCGTTTGCCTGCTGCTGTTGCGGCCCGTCGTGCTGTTCGAGTCCGTAGGTCCCGTGGAGGCGCTGGTTCGTTGCGTGCGCCTGGTGAGGCCGATGTGGCCGCGCGTGCTGGCGGCTGCCGTCATCGCGCTGCTGATCTTCTTCGTCTGCACGGTGGCTGCCGGCGCGTGCCTGGGTATCGTGCACGCCGTCGTCACGGCCTCCGGAGTACAGGCGGCGGCATTCGAGGCTTTTTCGGCCGCCTGCCAGCTCGGCATCGACGCCGTCGCGCTGGTGTATTTCAACGCGCTGTGGTTGGTGCTTTACTCGGTGGCCAGTTCCTCGGCCTGATATTCGCGCTGTAGCGCCTCGAGCAACTCATCGAGCTCGCCGTTCATGATTGCGGCGAGCTTGTAGAGCGTCAGGTTGATGCGGTGATCGGTCATCCGTCCCTGCGGAAAATTGTAGGTGCGAATGCGCTCCGAGCGATCACCGCTCCCGACCTGCAACTTGCGGGTCTGGGCCTGCGCGCTGGCGCGCTTTTCCTGCTCGGCCGCCAGCAGCCGCGCCTGCAGGAGCGACATTGCGCGTGCGCGGTTCTTGTGTTGCGAGCGCTCGTCCTGGCATTCGACCACGACGCCGGTCGGGATGTGCGTGATGCGGATCGCCGATTCGGTCTTGTTGACATGCTGGCCGCCGGCGCCCGACGAGCGATACGTGTCGATGCGCAGGTCGGCGGGGTTGATGTCGATGCGATCGATCTCGGCGAGCTCCGGCAATATCGCCACCGTGCACGCCGAAGTGTGGATGCGGCCCTGCGCCTCCGTGGCGGGCACGCGCTGCACACGATGCGTGCCGGATTCGAACTTCAGCCGCGAATAGGCGCCGCGGCCGACGACGCGGCAGATCACTTCGCGGTATCCGCCGTGCTCGCCGCTGCTTTCGCTCAGCAGTTCGATCTGCCATCCACGCGTCTCGGCATAACGGCTGTACATGCGCAACAAATCGCCGGCGAAAATCGCGGCCTCATCGCCGCCGGTGCCGGCGCGAATTTCGAGATAGATGTTTCCTTCATCGTGCGGATCGCGTGGCAGCAGGAGCCGTTGCAACGAGTCCAGCCGCGCGGCGAGCTCGCCCTTCAGGCGCGTCGCTTCTTCCTCGCCCAAAGCCCGCATGCCGGCATCGGCTTCACTCCGAAGCGTCTCGGCCGAGGCGAGTTCCGCTTCGAGCTGCCGATACTCATTGAACGCCGACGCCGTGGGCTGCAGGCGTGCGTATTCGACCGACAACTCGCGAAACCGTTCCGCGCGTGACAGCACCTGCGGGTCGGCGAGCAGATGTCCTACCTCCTCGCACCGTTCCGCTGACTTTTCCAGCTTTTGCCGGATCGAAGCTTTCATTGCCCTGCTATAGTCGCATGATCATGCCGCTTTGCCAGCGCCTCCGGGTTCTCCTCGCCATGGCTGCAACGTTCGCAGTGTGCGCGAGCGCCGCCACGGCGCCCGGCACCGTTCCGGTTACAGCGCCTTCTGAAGCGACAACGACCACACCCATCGACGCCAATGCCGCCGTCGCGAGCGCAGAGCAGGCCTTGCAGCGTGGCGACTGCGGTGCCGCGAGCCGTTTGTACCGGCAGGCGAGCCAGGCACTCGAGCAGCCGGAGCTGGCGGCGCATGCCAGCGCAGTGGCGTTGGGTTGCGGCCAGTACGCCACGGCGCATGCAATCGCCGAGGCGTGGCTGAAATTTTCACCGGGCGACACGAGCGCCGTGCTCACGCTCACGCAGGCCGAACTCGGCAACTACCAGATCGTCGAGGCACGCAAACACTTTCGCGAATTGCTGGGCGATGACGGCAAGGGCGCCGGCAAGAAAGCCTCGGAATCGATTGACGCGGTCGCTCAGCGCGCAGGGAGCGAGCCGACGCTCGCGATGGTGCGTGACCTCGATGCGCCGCCATTGCACGGTGCCGATGCGCAGCTCGAACTTGCCGCGCTTGCGCTTGATGGCTGGGATGCAACGCTCGCGATCCACTACGCGCAGGGCGCAAAAGCGGCCGGCGCGAGCGCACCGGTCGCCGCGGCGATCCTCGCGCGCGCCGAGGCGGTTCTCGGCAATGCGACCGGCGCGGAGGCCGCCGCGCGGCAGGCGGGCACTGCGCCCAATGGAAAACTGGCGCTGGCGGAAGCCTTGCTGGTGCTCGGTGATGACGCCGGCGCGCTGCGCGAATTGGAGCGATTACGCACCGACGCGGACGCCGGCCCGGGCGCTTCGCGCCTGCTGGCGCAGTTCGCGATGGAACGGGGCGACTACGCGGTGGCCGAGCAACGCTGCCAGGCATTGATCAGCGATGCGAATTCCGCGCCGCTCGCGGTGTATTACCTTGGCTTGATCGCCGAGCGTCGCGGCGATGAAACGGCTGCGCGGCGCGATTATTCATTGCTGTCGGGCACCAGCTTCGAGCCGCAGGGACGGCGACGCGTTGCCGTCATGCTATACAGGGCTGGCGAGCGCGATGCGGCGGTGCGCGTGCTGAGTGCCGCGCGCGATGCCGATCCGGATGAACGCATCCGTAGCGAACTCTCCGCTGCCGATCTGCTGTCGATTTCGGGCGCGGCGGAAGAGGCGATCAGCCGCATCGACAGCGCCGCCAGGCGTTCGCCGGGCAACCCTGAGATTTCCTACCAGCGCGCCGTCCTGCTTGAACGCGCGGGCCGCGTCGACGCCGCGATCGCCGAGCTCGAATCGCTACACAAGGCGCGCCCGCTCGATGCCGGCGTCACCAACGCACTCGGCTATACGCTCGCCGATCACAAGCGTGATCTGCCGCGTGCCGAGCAATTGATTCGTGCCGCGCTCGCGACCCAACCCGACAACCCCGCGCTGCTCGACAGCCTGGGCTGGGTACTGTACCGGCGCGGACAAAATGCCGCGGCGATCGCGCCGCTGACGCGCGCGTTCCGCCTGCTGCACGACGGCGACGTCGGCGCGCACTGGGGTGAAGTGCTGTGGGCGGCCGGACAGAAGGACGATGCGCGTGCAGCGTGGCAGCGCGCAATGGCCGCCGATCCTGACAATGTGCTGCTGGCGAAGACCGTGCACCGATTTGCGCCAACGTTGAAAGCGCCGAAGCCGCCCCCGGCGCTCGAGCCGGCACCGCGCACGTCGATCTGAATGCGTGGCTTGCTTGCCTGCCTCGTGCTGCTGTCGCTGGCCGGCTGCCACACGCTCGCTCGCGCCCCTGCGCCTGCGGCGACCGTACCGTGGGCCGAGCGCCGCGCCGCGCTGCAAGCGATCGATGCATTTCATTTCACCGGGCAGCTCGCGGCGGCGACGGCCACGGACGGATTCAGTGCGTCGCTCCGTTGGCAGCAACAGGGCGCGACCAGCGACCTGCTGCTGCGCGCACCGCTCGGTGTCGGCGGCGCTCACGTCGTCTTTGATGGTGCCGCGCTGCATGTCACCGCGAGCGACGGCTCGCAGCTCGAGGGTGATGCGGCGCGCGCCGAGCTGGTGCGATTGCTGGGCTTCGAACCACCGCTCGCGAGTCTGCGCTATTGGTTGATCGGTGTGCCGGATCCCGCCGAGCCTGCAGCAATCGAATCCGTTGATGACGCGCAGCGCTTGTCACGGTTGCAGCAGGGCGACTGGCAGGTCGACTACGGCGAATACATGCAAAGCGGTGAGCGCGCGCTGCCGCGCCGCATTGCGATCCAGCGCGCTGCGCTGCGCCTGAAGCTGCGGGTGTCGAACTGGCAACTGCCATGACCGCGCGCGAGCCGCTCTCGCCGCAGTCCATGCGATGGTGGCCGGCGCCGGCCAAGCTCAACCTGTTTTTGCATGTCACCGGCCAGCGCGCGGACGGTTTCCATAATCTCCAGACCGTGTTCCAACTGCTCGACTGGGGCGATGAGATCGGCATCGAGCCCACCGATGACGCGCGCATCGAGCGCATCGCCGGACCTGATTCGATTGCGCCGGAAGAGGACCTGACGGTGCGCGCCGCCCGCGCGCTGCAGCAGGTGGCCGGCGTCCAGCAAGGAGCGCGCATCCGCGTGCGAAAACGCGTTCCGATCGGTGGCGGCCTGGGAGGTGGCAGCAGCGATGCGGCGACCGCGCTGCGGGTGCTGGCCAGGCTTTGGAATACCAAACTTGGCTTGGGAGACCTGGCTGGGATAGGCATTGCGATAGGCTCAGACGTGCCGGTTTTCCTTGGCGGTTCATCGGCTTGGGCAGAGGGACGCGGCGAGGAGCTCACCCCGATCGAACTCCCGGAAGCCTGGTACCTGATCGTGCATCCCGGGGTGGCCGTCGGCACGGCCGGCATATTCCAGGCCCCTGAATTGACACGAAATTCCCCCCTGGTCACAATGCGCGGCTTTTCGCCGGGAGCCGGGCGGAACGACTGCGAGCCGGTGGTTCGATCGCGCTATCCGCAGGTCGCGGCGGCGCTCGATTGGCTGGGCGAGGGCGCGCGATTGAGTGGAACAGGCTCGTGCGTATTCAAGGCGTTCGACCGTGCGGCCGCGGCCGAGCGCGTCGCGGCGCGAGTGCCGGATGAGTGGACGAGTTTCGTGGCGCGTAGCGTAAATCGGTCGCCCCTTGAAGCCGCGTTGGCGATAATTGCCTGAAGGGCGGAATTTGGGGTGTCGCCAAGTGGTAAGGCAGCGGGTTTTGATCCCGCCATTCGTAGGTTCGAATCCTGCCACCCCAGCCAGTCAGATCTTGAGGGATGAGTTTTAAGGTGGATTCGCAGTCGATCACGCTGTTCACGGGCAACGCCAATCCGGCGCTGGCGCACGACATTGCGCGGCATCTGATGCTGCCGATGGGCCGTGCTTCGGTAACGCGTTTCAGCGACGGCGAGGTCAATCTCGAGTTGATGGAAAACGTGCGCGGCCGCGACGTGTTCC
>JBOHZW010000034.1:0-6103 GCA_050738715.1 Steroidobacteraceae bacterium
TCGCGCGCCGCGTTGCGTTCGCGCACGAACATGACGAACTCGCCCCGCGGCCGGCCCGGAATCAACACCGCGACCGATTCCGTCTCACCGAAACCCGTCAGGTAATGGAAATCGCTGTCCTGGCGGAAGTTGTACATCACGTCGTTGTTACGCGTGCGCTCGGGCGCCGCCGGCAGGATCGCGATCGCATCCCGCCCCATGAGCCGCATCAGCTGGCGGCGGCGGCGGGCAAATTCCTCGCTCATCGTGTTGTTAATGGAGCGAAACCCCGGGCGGCGCCGCCGGCTGGCGCAGCGCGCCCAGTTCCTCGAACACCACCTGCACGCCAACGCGGACGAATTCCACCAATTCGGCGAGTGCTTCCTCGTTGGCCTCGGCGCCCTCGCGTGCATCGACGCCGGCGCGCATGATCTGCGCCAGATCGCGCACGATTTCACCGGCATCGCCCGGAAAATGCTCCGGATCGGGCGCGCCGCCGGTACCGAGCCCGTAGACGAAGCCGTTGCACCATAATGTCAGCGCCTCGGTGCGTTCCTCGATCGGCGCGTCATCATCGGGCATTAATAAGTTGAACTGCATCTGCGTGCCGCCGAGCGCGGCGCAGGTTTCATCGTAAAGCGAGCGCAAGCCGGGCACCGCAGCGGAGTCGGAATCGGCGCCTTCGGGCAGGATCTCAGCCAGCCAATCCTCGAAGCGATAGCCGCTGGCCGCGCACAGCGCGCCAGCGAGCGTGCCGTGGGCTTCGGCCGGTTCGGCGACGGCGCGGCAGTCGGCCAACAGGCGCTGGATCTGCGCGAAATTGCAAAACCCGGTCACCGGCGGCATGGTAGGCCGCGCCTTAGCGGCGTGCAACAGCGGCGCCGCAGGCGAAATACAGCGCATTTCGATTGACCGCGCTCGTGGCGCGGAACTATAGTTTTCCCATGGCCGAAAACGAAAAGAGCAGCAGCGCGGAACTCGAACTCAAGCGCCTGGAGAAACGTCTCGAAGAGCTCATCGCCACGGTGCACCGGCTCAAGGACGAAAACCGCTCGCTGCGCGCCCGGCAAGACAGCCTCGCGGGCGAGAAGACCACGGTCATGAACCGCAGCGAGCAGGTGCGCGCGCGCGTCGAGGCGATGATCGGACGCCTGAAGGCAATGGAGCGCACGGCGTGAGCGAGGCCGATGCAGCCCGCGTCAGCGTTCGCATCCTCGACAAGGACTACTTTGTCGCCTGCCCAAAGGAAGAGCGCGGCGACCTGATCGATAGCGCCGCCTTCCTCAATTCGCGCATGAAAGAGATCCGCGACACAGGCAAGGTTGTCGGCGCAGACCGCATCGCGGTGATGGCGGCCCTCAACATCGCCAACGAAATGCTGCGCCAGCGTGAACGGGATCACGGTTCGCAAAGCGAACTGGGCGGCCGCATCAAGATGCTGCGCGAACGCGTCGAATCTGCGCTCCAGAAAGGGCAGCAGCTCGATCTTTAGTGTAGAGTCGGAATCGCGTCGCCTGTGGTGTTCGATAAGCGGGCTGGGTTACCTCTCGACCCTAAGTTGAAACACCCCGGGATCAACCCTTGCCGGCAGCATTGTGCAAGTCTGCCCCGAGCAGAAAGCCTTAAGTGCCGCAGGACATCCCACTTGTTGCTCTGGTCGAGAGCAACGGTCCGCACCGGCATTGCGGGTGACGCTTTATTTTTCCTGACTGGGGGTCTGCGCGCGTGATGGCGTACACCCAGCCCAGAAATCCGCAACGCATGCAGCTCCGCCGCGAACTGTGGGCGCGCCGCGCCGCCCAACCGCGTGCCGCGCGTCGCGCCGCAGAGCGCCTGATCTGCGCGCACCTCGCAGGCGCCGGCTGGTTCCGTCCCGGCCTCGCCGTGGGGCTGTACCTGTCGCGTGATTCCGAAGTCAACACCGCTTCGTTGCTCGAGCTGGCCCGGGAGCGCGGCTGCCGCGTCTACCTGCCGCGCATCATCGACTACGTGCGCCATCGCATGCTGCTGGTGCGCGACAACGGCGCGCGCCGCGCGCTGAATCGCTACCGCATTGCCGAGCCGCGCGCCGGTGCTTGCCTGCCGGCGACGGCGTTTCCGCTCATCCTGATGCCGCTGGTCGGATTCGATGGCGCTGGCAACCGGCTCGGCAACGGCGCCGGCTTTTATGACCTGTGGCTTGCTAACAGGCGTGGTCGTCACGGCCGACCTCTACTTGTAGGCATCGCCTTCGAGTGCCAGCGCGTCGATGCGCTGCCCGTCGCGGCGCACGACGTGCCGCTCGATGCCGTAATCACCGAACGCGGGCTGCACTACTTCAACCGGAGGGCCTGAGTCATGACCTATTGGCTGCTCAAGTCCGAACCCGACACCTTCGGCATCGAACACCTCGCCGCGGCGCCGAAGCGCACCTCGGCCTGGGATGGCGTGCGCAATTACCAGGCGCGGAATCTGCTGCGCGATGAGGTGAAACGCGGCGACCAGGCGTTCCTGTACCACTCGAGCTGCGCGGTTCCGGGCATCGCCGGCGTCGTCACCGTCACGCGCGCGGGATACGCTGATGCAACGCAGTTCAACCGCAAAAGCCAGTACTTCGACGCCGCGAGCAAGGTGGACTCGCCGCGCTGGTACGCGATCGACGTGCAACTCACGCGGCGCTGCAAGCGCGTCATCACACTCGATGAGTTGCGCGCGCATGCGGATGGAAAATTGCGCGGCATGCGACTGCTCCAACGCGGCAATCGTCTCTCGGTGATGCCGGTCAGTGACGCTCACTGGCACTTCATCCTCACGCTCGAGTGAGTGTGAGTGAGTTCACACTGGCGCACGCGAGACACACGCGCTTGTTTTTTTATGTCTCGTGTATATACTCGGGCCCCGGACTAACCTGATATATGGAGATCTTTCATGGCTAAGGCAAAGAAGAAGGCCAAGAAGAAAGCTGCGAAGAAGAAGTAAGGGCCTTTACTTCGAGGCGAGCGGAAGAAATTCTGCAAGCCTGATTCAAAGCTGAGACTGTGCCCGCGCAAGCGGGCACAGTCGTATCTGGAAGCCGTAAAACATGGCACTTTCGGCGCAAGCAAAGAAACAGAACGTCGCCGCCGCGGCACTCGAATATTTGCGCGATGGCTCCGTTGTTGGTGTCGGCACCGGCTCCACCGTCAACGCGATGATCGACCTGCTCTCGCCCTGGAGGGGGCGCCTGCGCGGCGCGGTATCCAGCTCCGAAGGCAGCACCGAGCGGCTGCGCGCCATCGGAATTCCAGTGCTCGACCTGAACGAGGTGCCTGTCCTGGGTCTTTACATCGATGGCGCCGATGAAGCCAATCCACGGCGCGAGCTCATCAAGGGTGGTGGTGGCGCGCTGACGCGCGAGAAGATCATCGCCGCCGCAGCGCAGCGCTTCGTCTGCATCGTCGATGACACGAAGCTCGTCGACCAGCTCGGCCACTTCCCTTTGCCAGTGGAAGTGATTCCGATGGCGCGCGAGCTCGTTGCGCGGCAGCTCACGGCCCTCGGCGGCCGGCCCGTATGGCGCGAGCGAACCATCACGGACAATGGCAACCATATCCTCGACGTGCACGACCTGCGCATCGACGAGCCGCGCGCGCTCGAAAGCGCGATCAACCAGTTGGCCGGCGTCGTGACGGTGGGATTGTTCGCCGGGCGTCCGGCTGACCTGTTGATCGTCGGCACCGACAACGGCGTGCGCACGATCTAGCGGCGTAACGGCCGCACGGTAGCTAGCGCAGGCCGCCTTCCACCGGCAAGCCTTGCGCGTGCCAGCGCAGCATGCCGCCTGCCAGGTTCGCGACCTTGCCGAAACCAGCGCGCTGCAGCAGCGTCGTCGCCTGCGCGGAGCGTCCGCCCGCGCGGCATACCGTCACGACCGGACGAGCGCGGTCGAGCTGATCCGCGTTTGCCGCCAGCGTGCCAAGTGGCAGCAGTTTCGCGCCGGCGATGTGTCCGAGCGCGTCGTCGAATTCTGCGCTCTCGCGCACATCCACCAACTGGAGCTGCGACAGGTGCTCGGCAACCCACTCCGGGGGCACTTCCCAGAACCCGGCGAACGTGAACGACAGCGGCGCCCAGTCCTGCCCGGCGCCGGCATCCTCGCGCTCCAAGTCCTGCGTGTAGCCGCACAACTGGTTCGCCGGCACGGCGACGTCGAGCTGGCGGGGATGGGCGAGCCCGAGGTTCGCCATGTAGCCGACGAAGTCGCCTTCGCTCAATGCGCCACCGAGCCGCGGATTGAAGGCTCGCTCCTCCGCGACCGAGGTGACGGTGTTGCCGCGATAGTCATGTCCGGGATACAGCAGGCACCCATCCGGGAGCGAAAAAATCTGCCCGTGAATCGAGCGGTACAGCGCGCGCGCATCGCCGCCCTGGAAATCGGTGCGGCCGCAACCGCGCACCAGCAGGCAATCGCCCGTGAACGCGCAAGACTGGTCATCGAGCACCAGCGTGATGCACCCCGCGGTGTGGCCCGGCGTCTCGCGCACGCCAAGCACTCGGCTGCCGAACGCGATTGTTTCGCAGTGGCCCACGAGTCGATCGGCCTTCGACGCGCCGGTGTGCGCGCCGACGATGATTTCGCAGCCGAGGGTCTGCTTGAGGCGCCATGCCGCCGTGATGTGATCGGCGTGCACGTGCGTGTCGACGGTGGCGCGAAGTTTCAATCCGAATTCGCGCAGCAGCGCGCTGTCGCGCTGCGCCTGTTCGTAGACAGGATCTATCAGTACGGCTTCACGTCCCACGGCATCTGCAAGCAGGTACGTGTACGTGGACGAGACGGGATCGAACAGTTGCCGGAACAGCAGCATGGGAGGATGGCTGGGGGACTAGGATTCGAACCTAGGTTAGCGGAGTCAGAGTCCGCGGTCCTACCACTAGACGATCCCCCAACCGTAAACTGCGAAAACCGTTCCCGGCGCCGCCGCGAGTCGCCGCCGGGCAAGCGGCGCGCGGCAGCGCTTGATCAACGCTTCGAGTACTGCGGACCGCGGCGGGCCTTGCGGCGACCGACCTTCTTGCGCTCGACCTCGCGCGCATCGCGCGTCACGAAGCCGGCCTGGCGAAGCGGTGCGCGCAGCGTCGAATCATATTCCATCAGCGCGCGCGCAATGCCGTGGCGGATCGCGCCGGCCTGGCCGGTAATGCCACCGCCGGTGACCTGCACCGTGATGTCGAACTTGCCCGTCAGCTGCACTAGCTCGAGCGGCTGCAGCACGATCATGCGGCCCGTCTCGCGCCCAAAGAATTCGTCGAGCGGACGCTCATTGACGGTGATCTTGCCCGTGCCCGCCTGCAGGTAGACGCGTGCGGTGGAGGTCTTGCGGCGGCCGGTGCCGTAGTCGGGTGAAACTGCCATGGGTAGCGATCCTGGTACTTAAAGGGCGAGCGGTTTGGGTTGCTGCGCGGCGTGCGGATGTTCGCCGCCCGCGAACACATGGAGCTTGCGGAACATGTTCCGGCCCAGCGTGTTCTTCGGCAGCATGCCCTTGATCGCGAACTGCAGCGCGCGCTCGGGGTGCTCCTGCAGCAACTTGCCGAGTGGAATCGTCTTCAGGTTGCCCAGGTACCCGGTGTGATGGTGGTACATCTTGTCGTCAAGCTTGTTGCCGGTAACGGAAATCTTGCCGGCGTGCAGCACGACGATGTGATCGCCCATGTTCACGTGCGGGCTGTAGTCCGCTTTGTGCTTGCCCTTCAGGCGATGCGCGATCTGCGTGGCCAGGCGCCCGAGCGTTTTGCCGCTGGCGTCGACCACGTACCAGTCGCCGCGCACGGTCGACGGATTGGCGAATATCGTCTTCATGATGCTTCTCGAAAACTCCAACAACGGGCATGCCGGACGGGGTGGGCTTCAAGGCCCCCGAAAACGGCATGGTTCCACCGGGAAAATGGGCGCGGAAGTGTACTGAAGGCCCCTCGGGTTTGCAAAGCGGGGCCGGGTGGCGGGCCCTCGTGGTACTGGGCCGTCCGCACCCTCTCTATAATAGGACCATGGAACGGCCCCAGCCGCCTGCTTTGACGGTCGATGCCCTGCTGCAGGCGGCAGATAACGCCCTGCGGGCGCTTTTTGCCCCGGCAAGGGCCAGCCGGGACCCCGCCGGCCTACCCG
>JBOHZW010000035.1:0-2556 GCA_050738715.1 Steroidobacteraceae bacterium
GGACGCGCGCGACCAGTTCGAGCTGCGCACCCACAAGCGGCTGATGGACATCGTCAACCCGACCGACAAGACCGTCGACGCGCTGATGCGCCTCGAACTGCCGGCTGGCGTGGACGTCCAGATCAAGCTGAACTGACCACTAAACCCGCTTGACGGGGTTGCCCGGCGGCTTTCCGCTGCTATACTAGGCGGCCTTTTCAACCCCGGGGCTTACATCCCGGGTCAACCCGCGGCAACGCGGCATCGGGCGAGGTTGGCGGGTTCCGTACGGAGCCGGCCAAGACCACTCGAGAGTATCGGCGGGTTCCCCCGTCGACCTCCTGTAGTCACGCCACCATTTTTGTGCGACGCGCGCCAATCGCAGCGCGCGTCCGTGATTTGAGGGAACGACAGATGGCAATTGGTCTGGTCGGCCGCAAGTGCGGCATGACGCGCGTGTTCACGGATGCCGGTGATTCGGTGCCGGTGACCGTGGTCGAACTGCTCCCGAACCGCGTCACGCAGGTGAAGACGGACGAGCGCGACGGCTACCGTTCGGTACAGGTCACCTACGGTGCGCGTCGCCCGCAACTGCTGTCGAAGGGCGTGGCCGGGCATTACGCCAAGGCCAACGTCGCGCCGGGCCGCGAACTCCTCGAATTTCGTCTCGTCGGCAAGGACGACGCCGATCTGCAGCCGGGCGCAGAGCTGAAGGTCGATCGTTTCAGTGCAGGCCAGCTCGTCGATGTCACGGGCGTCACGATCGGCAAGGGCTACGCCGGCGTCATGAAGCGCCACAATTTCGCAGGCGGCTACGCCTCGCACGGCCACTCGGTATCGCACCGCGTGCCCGGTTCGATCGGCCAGCGCCAGACGCCGGGCCGCGTGTTCCCGGGCAAGCGCATGTCCGGCCATATGGGCGTCATGCGCCGCACCACCGAGAATCTGAAGGTCATCGTCGTCGACGCCGAACGCAACCTGCTGCTGATCAGCGGCGCGGTGCCCGGATCCAAGGGCGGCCAGGTCGTCGTGCGTCCCTCGGTCAAGGCCGCGCGCCTGGCGCGCCGCAAGAGCATTGCGCCCAGCAAGGTCGCCGCGGCCAAGCCAGCCGCCGGTGGCGCGCCGAAACCTGCCGCAGCCAGACCGGCCGCGGCCAAGCCGGCAAAGTAGGTCGATCCCATGAAGCTCAAAGTTGCCAATGGCGGGACTGAACTGCAGGTGTCCGACACCGCGTTCGGCCACGACTACAACCAGGCCCTGGTGTTCCAGGTTGTCAACGCGTACCGCGCTGCGGGCCGCGCGGGCACCAAGGCGCAGAAGACGCGCGCTGAAGTGCGCGGCGGCGGACGCAAGCCGCACGCGCAGAAAGGCTCGGGCTCGGCGCGCGCCGGTTCGATCCGCAGCCCGATCTGGGTCGGCGGCGGCGTTACCTTTGCGGCCAAGCCGCGGGATTTTTCGCAGAAGGTCAACCGCAAGATGTATCGCGGCGCGCTGCGCTCGATGTTCTCCGAACTGGTGCGGCAAGATCGATTGCTGGTCACCGACGCGATCGCGCTGGAAGCACCGAAGACGAAGGTGCTCGCCAATCATCTCAAGTCGCTGTCGCTCGGCAACGTGCTGATCATCGTCGAGGCGATCGACGAAAAACTAATGCTGGCCGCGCGCAACCTGCCGGGCGTCGAAGTGCTGGCGGTCGGCTCGGTCAATCCGGTCAGCCTCGCGGCCCACGACAAGGTGCTGGCCACGGTCGGCGCCGTGAAGCTCATCGAGGAGCGCCTGCAATGAACTACAAGGTTCACAAGCAAGCGGCAAAACCCGGCCAGGAGCGGCTCATGAACGTGCTGCTCGCACCGCATGTCACCGAGAAGACCTCGCAGAACCTGCAGCTGCGCAACCAGTACACGTTCCGCGTGCTGCGCGATGCGACGCGCCTCGAAGTGCGCGCCGCGGTCGAGTTGATGTTCGACGTGAAGGTCGCCGGTGTACAGGTCGTCAACGAACCGGGCAAGTCGCGCCGTTTCGGGCGCACGATCGGTCGCACGCAGGATTGGAAAAAGGCTTATGTGCGGCTGGCCGAAGGCCAGAGCATCGACTACGAAGCCGCAGCAGGGAAGGCCTGAGGTCCACCATGGCACTGATCAAGCTCAGACCCACTTCTCCCGGCGCGCGTTTCGTCGTGCGCGTTGCGCGCGGCCACCTGCACAAGGGCGGCCCGCTCGAGTCGCTGACCGTGCACCAGAACAAGACCGGTGCGCGCAACCATTCCGGCCGCATCACGACGCGCCACATCGGCGGTGGTTCGCGGCAGAAATACCGCCTGATCGATTTCCGTCGCGACAAGGACGGTATCAAGGGCGTGGTCGAGCGCCTGGAATACGATCCGAATCGCACCGCGCATATTGCGCTGGTCCTGTACACCGATGGCGAGCGCCGCTACATCCTCGCGCCGAAGGGCCTGAAGGATGGCGATGAGGTGCGCTCGGGCAGCGAGTCGCCGATCAAGCCCGGCAACTGCATGGCGTTGCGGCACATCCCGGTCGGCTCGCTCGTGCACAACATCGAGCTCAAGCCAGGGCG
>JBOHZW010000036.1:0-4731 GCA_050738715.1 Steroidobacteraceae bacterium
CCACTTCGGCGGCCGGCGCCTCGGCCAGCGGCCGACCCGCCAACTGCCAGCGGGCCGGATCGTGATCGGGCGCGGCGAGCAGCGCGCGGCGCAACCGCGCCAGCCAGTCACTCGGCAGCGAACTCACGCGTGGGCGCGGCCCTAGCCGCCGCCGCCCGTGCCGCCCTTGATGCCGCCCTGGGCGAGATCGGCCGGATCAAGGAGCTTGGCCAACTCGGCCGGTTTCAGGTCGGTCATCTCAGCGGCGACTTCGCGGATCGGCCTGCCCTCCGCGTAGGCGCGCTTGGCGATCGCCGCCCCTTTCTCGTAACCGATAACGGGATTCAGCGCCGTCACCAGGATCGGATTGCGCTCGAGCGCTTCGGCCAGGCGCGCGCGATTCACGGTGAAGCCGGTGATCGCGTCGTCGGCCAGCAGGCGCACGACATTCGCAAGCAGCCGGATGCTCTCGAGCAGGTTCCACGCAATCAGCGGCAACATCACGTTGAGCTGGAAATTACCCGACTGCCCTGCGATCGTTATCGCAGCATCGTTGCCGATCACTTCCGCCGCGACCATCGCCGCCGCTTCCGGGACCACCGGATTGACCTTGCCCGGCATGATGCTGCTGCCGGGTTGTAGCGCGGGCAGCGCGATCTCGCCGAGTCCGGCGAGCGGCCCGCTATTCATCCACCGCAGGTCGTTGGCAATCTTCATGACGCTGACGGCGATCACCTTGAGCTGCCCCGACAGTTCCACCGCGGCGTCCTGCGCCGAAAGCGATTCGAAATAGTTGCGGTTGGGCTGGAACTCAACACCGGTGAGTTTCGCCAGCGCGCGGCAGAACGCGGCGCCAAAACGCGGATCGGCATTGATGCCCGTGCCTACTGCGGTACCGCCTTGGGCCAGGCACAGTAGCCGCGCTTCAACTGCCCGAACGCGCGCCGCGCCGTTCTCGATCTGCGTGCGCCAGCCCGACAGTTCCTGCGCCAGTGTCACCGGCATCGCGTCCATCAGGTGCGTGCGTCCGGTCTTGACGATGCCGGCGGTTTCCTTTTCCTTGCGCGCGATGACGGCGGTAAGATGTTCGAGCGCCGGCAACAAGGACTCGCGCACCAGCAACGCCGCGCTCACATGGATGGCGGTTGGAATGGCATCGTTGCTGCTCTGGCCCATGTTGACGTGATCGTTCGGATGCACGCCCGGCACGCTGCGCGCTGCGAGCCGCGCGATCACCTCGTTCGCATTCATGTTGCTGCTGGTGCCCGAGCCGGTCTGGAAGACATCGATCGGGAATTGTGCATCGTGCGCGCCGTCGGCCACTTCCGCCGCGGCGGCGCCAATCGCAGTCGCGAGCCGTGGCTCGAGGAAATCCAGTTCCGCATTGGCCTGCGCCGCTGCTTGCTTGATCAGCGCCAGCGCGCGGATGAAGGCACGCGGCAGCGTGCGGCCGCTCACCGGGAAATTATTGACGGCGCGCTGCGTCTGCGCACCCCACAGCGCATCGGCGGGCACCTTGAGCTCGCCCATGCTGTCTCGCTCCAGCCTGAAATCGTTCGAACCCATGAGACTCCCGGAGCGCGAGGTCAGCGGCAAAACGCGCTACAATACGGATTCTAACCTCGCGCGTTGACTGCTGCATGGACCAAACCCGCCTGTCGGCCATTTCACCTGTAGACGGGCGATACGCTGCAGCGGCCGAACCCCTCCGTGCATTGTTCGGCGAGGCCGGATTGATCCGCGAACGAATCCGCGTCGAGGCGCTCTGGTTGCTCGAGCTCGCGCAGGCCGTGCCGCAATTGGCGGGCGCGGCTTTGCCGCCGCCGGTCGCGGCGCGCGCCGCTGCGCTCGCGAAAGATCCCGGCGCGCAGGCCGCGGCCAGCGTCAAGGAATTCGAAGCGCGCATCAAGCACGACGTGAAAGCCGTCGAGTATTTCGTGCGCGAAGAACTCAGGCAGGCAGGCGCAGCGCCCGCGACGCTCGAGCTCGTGCACTTCGGCTGCACTTCCGAAGACATCAACAACCTCTGCTATGCGCGCTTGCTCTCGCAGGCGCGCACACAGGTGCTGCTGCCCGAACTGGCGCAGATCATCAAGGCGTTGCGCGCATTCGCGCGCGAGCACGCGCGCGTTGCGATGCTGTCGCGCACGCACGGACAAAGCGCGAGCCCGACCACGCTCGGCAAGGAATACGCCAACTTCGCCGCGCGCCTGCAGCGCGCGCAGGCGCGGCTGGCCGCGGTACCCGTACTGGGTAAATGGAACGGCGCCGTCGGCAACTACAACGCCCATGTCGCCGCGGTCCCCGGCGCCGATTGGCGCGCAATCGGCGAGCGTTTTGTCACGGGGCAGCAATTGGCTTGGAACGCGTACACGACGCAGATCGAGCCGCACGATTTCATCGGCGAATACGCGGATGCGTGCGCGGCGATCAACGTCATCATGCTCGACCTGTGCCGCGACACCTGGGGATACATCTCGCTCGGTTACCTCCGACAACGCGCCGTCGCCGGTGAAGTCGGCTCATCGACGATGCCGCACAAGATCAATCCGATCGATTTCGAGAATGCCGAGGGCAATCTCGGCGTCGCCAACGCATTGTGGCGGCATTTCGCCGACAAACTACCGGTCTCGCGCTGGCAGCGCGACCTGAGCGACTCGACCGTGCTACGCAATGTCGGCGTCGCGCACGCGCACACGCTGGTCGCGTGGCGCGCGCTGCAGGCCGGCCTCGGCAAGCTGAACGCCGACGTCGAGCGATGCAAGCGCGATCTCGGCCAGGCCTGGGAGGTGCTCGGTGAAGCCATACAAACCGTGCTGCGTGCTCACGGCGTGCCCGACGGCTACGAACTGCTGAAGAACTTCACGCGTGGCACGGCGATCGATGCGGGCGCGGTGCGTGCATTCGTCGATACGTTGCCGTTGCCTGACGATGCACGTGCGCGACTGGCAGCGCTTCAACCCGCCGACTATCTCGGCCTCGCCGCCGAACTGGCACTCGCCCTGCCCGACTGACGCCCGCGCGCGCCAACGGCGTGCAACGGCCATGACTGCCAACCCTGCCCGGCCGAACTGTGGCCTCCGTCACATTGCCGCTGCGGCGGAGCGTGATCGGGTCGGCTCGCGTCGGCGCGACTGCTTCTTACCATGCCTTAAGTCTATCCGCAGTGAATTAAGGCAAACGGCGTGTCCAAGTCCGACAAGCAGCGCTCGACGACCGAAGCGTGGCTCGAGAGCCTCGCGGCTGCGGAACGTCCTGCCCAGCCGGTGATCCTTGCGATGCCGATGCCGGCTGCCGACGAACTGCAGGTGCTCACCAACGTCGGCGACGTGCGCCAGACGACCGCCGCAGTGATCGCGACGGGCCAGCGCCTGATCTCGATCTTTACGCCGGATCTCGAGCCGCAGCTTTACGATGATCCGAAAGTCATAGAAGTCATCAAGCGCTTCGTGCTCAGCCACAGTTTCGCGAAAGTGCGCGTGCTGCTGCGAGATCATACGCGGCACACCGGTTCGGGCAGCCGCTTCATGTCGATGGCGCGGCGCCTCACCAGCTATCTGGAGCTGCGCATCCTGGTGCCGCAGTTCCATCACCTGACCGCCTCGTATTGCATTTCGGACGATCGCGGTATCGTCTACCGCATGCGCTCCGATCGTTGGGATGGCATTGCAGCCGTCAATAGCCCGCCGGTCGCGCGCCAGTACCTGCAGGAATTCGACGCGGCCTGGCTCGCCAGCCACGACCAGCATCATCGCCGCGCCGCGCGCATGCAGTAGCGCCCGGCCCCGCGCATTTCGCGCGCGCGCCCGTATACTTGCCGCCCATGAGCTGGAAGCCGGACATCACGGTCGCCGCGATCGTTGCGGACACCGACCGATTCCTGATCGTCGAAGAGCAGATACGCGGCCAGCGCGTGTTCAACCAGCCCGCCGGACACGTCGAACACGGCGAATCGCTCCTGGCCGCCGTCGTGCGCGAAACGCTCGAGGAAACCGCCTGGCAATTCGAACCCGAGTGGCTGGTGGGCATCTATATCTGGCGCTCGCCCGAAAGTGCGCGCAGTACACTACGCTTTGCGTTCACTGGCCGCGTCGGCGGGCATGATCCTTCGCGCAAGCTCGATCGGCCGATCATCGCTGCGCATTGGTTGCGGCGCGAGCAGTTGCTGGAGCCCACACGTATCCTGCGCACCCCGGTGGTGCTGCGCTGTATCGACGACTTCCTCGCGGGCCGGCGGTTGCCGCTCTCGACCATCAACGATGGGGTCGTTTCCAGTTGAGTTCGGGTAGCGGACAACGCGTCGTCGTGGGAATGTCCGGCGGAGTCGACTCGGCGGTCGCGGCCCTGCGCCTCATCGAGTGCGGACACGAAGTGCACGGCCTCTACATGAGCAACTGGGACGATGAAGACGTCCATTGCAGCAACGCACAGGACTACCAGGATGCACGCGCCGCGGCGCGCGAGCTGGGCATCGTGCTGCACCGGGTCAGCTTCGAGCCGGAGTACCGGGAGCGCGTGTTCGCCGAGTTTCTCGACGAGTACCGGCGCGGACGCACGCCGAACCCCGACGTGCTGTGCAACCGCGAGATCAAGTTCGGTGTCTGCCTGCACTATGCGCAGCGTCTCGGCGCCAGGTGGTTCGCCACTGGACACTATGCCCGGCTCGCACCGGGCGAGGATGGGCCGGTGCTGTTGCGCGGCTTCGACGCGGCCAAGGATCAATCCTATTTTCTGTGCGGCGTCGAACGCGAA
>JBOHZW010000037.1:0-2640 GCA_050738715.1 Steroidobacteraceae bacterium
AGCTAGCGATGGCCACCGTCGCGCAATTGCTGGATCGGAAGCCGAGGGGCGTCTTCAGCGTCGCGCCGGAGGCGCCGGTGCTCGATGCGATACGCGCGATGGCCGAACACGGCGTCGGTGCGCTGCTCGTGATGCGGGGCGAGGAACTCGCCGGCATCCTTTCGGAGCGTGACTATGCGCGCAAAGTGATCCTCATGGGCCGCTCGTCGAGCGACACGCCCGTCAGCCAGATCATGACCGCACAGGTGATCACGGTCGATCCCTCAGCTTCGACGCAGCACTGCATGCAGGTCATGACGGACCGGCGCGTTCGCCATCTACCGGTGGTGGAGGGGGGCCGAGTGGTCGGTATGTTGTCGATCGGCGATCTGGTGCGTGCGGTATTGGCCGAGCAGGCGCAGACGATCGAGCAACTTGAGAACTACATCCATCACGGATGAGTTCGATGGCATTCAGGCGGGCGAGATCACGCCCAGCCGGGCCGCTTCGACCCGGCGCCGCAGGGCCCGCAGTTCCCTGGTCTGCCTGCGGGCGATGAGTCGCATCGACCACGCCCGTACCGCGACCAGCGGGCCATGAATCGATTTGTGAAGGGCCGGCATGCGCCCTTGCTCAGGCCACGATGGCCGCGGTGGACGTCGCGAAGATCACGACCTGGAACACCGTCACGGCGACGGCAGCGAGGAAACCAAGGCTCTTGTGCGTGTTCATGATATCTCTCCTGTTTAATCGGTTAAAAAGCTCTGTATCCACCAAACCCGCCACCACTCCAAAAGTTGCATGTCGTGTTGGCTTCGTTTCAGTGATTGACATACTGCTCGGGGCCTAAGGCAACAGCGAACGCAATCGCTGAGTCACTCATCAGAAAAACTGAACAGTGAAAATGAGCCCGGTATCGCGCTGATGCATGTTCGTTCCAAGGTCACGCTGCTGCTGGCGCTGCTGTTCGCGGTGCTGATCGCGGCGCAGTGGGGCATCCAGCATTACCTGGTGTTGCCGCGCTTCGTCGAACTCGAGCGAAGCAGCGCGCGCACCGACATGCAGCGCGTCGAGCTTGCAGTCGAGCGCGAGCTGCAATCGCTCGACGCCGCGGCCTACGACTGGGGCAACTGGGCCGACGTCTGGCGCTATATGCGCGACCACAACGCCAACTTCGCGCGTGAGAACCTGAACGACGGCACCGTGAAATCGCTCAAAGTCGACTACTTCGCCGTGCTCCGGATGGACGGCAGCTTCGATTGGAGCCGGGCATTCCATCCCGGAACGGGCAAGCAGATCGTGATCCGTCTCAATCGAACCGGGCAACTCGAGCCGCTTTGGGCGCGCTCGCTCGTCAGCGGTACGCAAATCACCGGCCTGATCGATACTGACGCCGGCGTGATGCTGGCCGCGGGCGCTCCCATTCTCGATGGTTTCGGCAACGGTCCTTCGCGCGGCATGGTGATCATCGGGCGCATGCTCAACCAGGCCGAATTGCAGCGAATCGGACGGCAGGCGCAGATTGCGCTCGACATGCGCGCGTGGGACAACGACCGCGATGCCGGCTCAGCAGAACTGCTGGGCCAGCAGCCCGAACGCGCGCCGCTGACCGAGACCGCCACCGCCACGCGCGTGCAGCATGCGTTCATCAATCGATCCGGCCGGCCGCTGTTCGTGCTGGGCATCACGGTGCCGCGCACGATTTCGCAGCACGGCAACGAAGCAGTGCGCTATTCGACGCTGATGCTGGGCCTTGCGGGCGGCCTCGTGCTGCTGGTGCTGCTGGTGCTGCTGGACCGCATGGTGCTCAATCCCCTGGCGAGCGTCACGGAGCATGCGCAGAGCATCGCTCAAGCCGATGACCTGACGCAGCGCCTCGACTACAACCGCAGCGATGAACTCGGCAAGCTCGCGCACGCCTTCGACGACATGGTCGGCAAGCTGGCCGATTCGCGCCGCGAGCTCGTCGATCGTTCGTTCGAATCGGGCGCTGCGGAGAATGCCAGCGGCGTACTGCACAACCTCGGCAATGCCATGACGCCACTTGCGGTCAACGTCACTGCGCTACGCAACAATTTCGATGCGATGCCAATGGACGAACTGCAGCACACGCTGGAAGAATTCCTGGATGGCACCGCCGATCCGCAACGACAGGCCGACCTGCGGCAATTTCTCGAGCTGCTCGTGAAGGAGCTTGCGCTGAAGCGCGAACATTCGGCTGCCTCGCTCAAGCAGGTCGTCGGCCATGTCGAGATCATGCAGGATGCGCTTGCCGCCCAGCATTCGCAGCCGCGCGCCGGTCCGGTGTTGCAGTCGATCACGCCGTCGGAACTGATCACCCGGAGCCTCGCGCGACTCACGCCGGAGCAGCGCGAGCGCCTGGCGCTGGAAGTCGCACCCGGCGTCGCATCGCTGGGCACACTGTCGCTTCCCAGCACCACGCTCGCGCTGGTGCTGCAGGAGCTCGCGCAATACGCCGCTGCCAGCGCGGAACAGGCCGGCCAGGCACGTACGCGGTTTCGGATCGAGGGGAAACTCAGCAGCGAGCAAAAGCGGCAGGTGCTGCTGCTGAATGTCATGCAAGATTTCGGCGGGCTGGGTGCGGATGAAACGCGCACGCTGTTCCTGAAGGATGACACCGCTGCGCCCAACGCTCCGGGC
>JBOHZW010000038.1:0-6920 GCA_050738715.1 Steroidobacteraceae bacterium
GGCGGCGCGCTTCATGACCGGCTCCCAGTCCGGATCGGTCATGTCGGCAACGAGCACATCGCCGGCCTGCACCGCGTTCATGCCGCTCGCATCGCGCACGATGCGCGCACGGCCGGCGCCGATGCGGCCGCCGATGCTGCGGCCTTCTGCCAGCACCCGCGAGCGCTGCTGTAATGCATAGCGTTCGATGCTGCGGCCAACGCGGCTCTGCACCGTCTCGGGACGCGCCTGCAGGATGTACAGCTGCTGGTCCTGCCCGTCGCGCGCCCACTCGATGTCCATCGGGCGCTGGTAGTGCTGTTCGATGATGAGCGCCTGGCGGGCGAGATCCTCCACTTCCGCGTCGCTCAGCGAGAAGCGGGCGCGGTCAGCCGCAGGCACATCGACGGTGCGCACCGGAGTGGGGCCGCCGGGTTCGGCATAAACCATCTTGATCGCTTTGGCGCCGAGGTTCCGGCGCACGATCGCGCGCTTGCCGTCACGGAGCGCGGGCTTGTACACATAGAACTCATCGGGGTTGACCGTGCCCTGCACGACGGTCTCGCCCAGCCCGTAGGCGCTGGTGATGAACACGACATCTCGAAAACCCGATTCCGTGTCGAGTGTGAACATGACGCCACTCGCGCCGATGTCGCTCCGCGCCATGTATTGCACGCCGACCGATAGCGCCACCAGCGCGTGGTCGAATTTCTGGTGCACTCGATAGGCGATGGCACGGTCGGTGAACAGCGAGGCATATACCTGGTGCATCGCCGTCAGCAGCGCCGTCTCGCCGCGCACATTGAGGAAGGTTTCCTGCTGGCCGGCGAACGAGGCTTCCGGCAAGTCTTCGGCCGTCGCCGAGGAACGCACGGCGACGGCGATGCCGCGCCCCTGGTCCATCTCACGCCATTGCGCCAGCACGGCCTGCTGGAACGAGGGCGAAAACGGAGTTGCGAGCATCCATTGGCGGATGCGCTCGCCGCTGCCGGCCAGCGCGTTCAAGTCCGTTACATCGAGCGCGCTTAACTCCGCATTGATGCGCGCGGCGAGTCCGCCCTGTGCGAGGAAATCGCGGTAGGCGCTGGCCGTGGTGGCGAATCCGCGCGGCACGCGCACGCCCAGTTGCGAGAGCGAGCGCAGCATTTCGCCGATCGAAGCGTTCTTGCCACCGACGCGATCGATGTCGGCAAGACCCACGGCGTCGAAGGATACTACGTATTCATTCACGATCACTCTCGCGCCCGAAGCATGCTCTCGCGTCCGCAGCAGGTGCTTATTGTCCACCATTTCATGTCGTGGGACACTGCAGCCAGTGCGCAGCGCAAGCAATCGATGAGGCCGATAGTGTGAACAAACGCACGGTGTTCTTCGTATCCGACCAGACCGGCGTCACCGCCGAGACCATGGGTCACAGCCTGCTGACGCAATTCGACGGCGCGCAGTATCAATCGCAGACATTGCCGTTTATCGCGAGCGCCGCCCAGGCCGAGGAAGTCGTGCTGCGTATCGATGAGGCGGGGCGCGCTTCCGGACTGCGGCCCATCGTATTCGCGACGCTCGTCGACGACGCGGTGCGCGCCGTCATGCAGAGGGCCAACGCCCTGGTGCTCGACTTCTTCGCGGCATTTCTCGGGCCGCTGGAAGCCGAGCTCGCGATGCCCTCAGCCCATGCCAGCGGTCGCGCGCACGGCATGGTCGACCTGGCTGCCTATACCGCGCGCATCAACGCGACCAATTTCACGCTCGCCAACGACGACGGAGCCGGCGCGCGCGACTATGCCGCAGCCGACGTGGTGCTGGTCGGTGTGTCGCGCTCGGGCAAGACGCCGACGTGCCTGTATCTGGCCCTGCAGTACGGCGTGTACGCCGCCAACTATCCGTTGGCCGATGAAGACCTGGAGTCCGGCGAACTGCCCGCGGTACTCCAGCCCCACCAGGAAAAGTTGTTTGGTCTGACGATCCGTCCCGACCGCCTGCAGCAGATCCGGCACGAACGGCGGCCGAACAGCCGCTACTCGTCAATGCCGCAGGTGCAGGCTGAGTTGCGCGCGGCACTGGTGCTGTTCGCGCGCATCGGCGTGCCGTACCTCGACACGACCGAATGCAGCATCGAGGAGATCGCCAGCCGCATCCTGGAGCGCAAGCGGCTCGAGCGGCGCGTGCGCCTGTAACCGCGCGCTAGCTGCCCTTGAAGCGCGGCTCGCGTTTCTGCAGGAAGGCCGCAACGCCCTCGCGAAAGTCTTCGCTGTCGATGCATTGCGATTGCGTTTCGACTTCGCTCCGGTAGCTGTGCGCAAACGTGGCGCCGTTGGCCTCGCGCAGCAGCCGCTTCGTGTGCTGCAGCGCGAGCGGTGCGCGTTGTGCGAGCCGCTCGGCCCATTGCAGCGCGGTTTCAACGGCGCTGCCTTTCGCGACCACGCGATTCGCCAGGCCGAGCTCATGGCAGCGTGCCGCACCCACCCGCGTGCAGTCGACAGCAAACTCATACGCGCGGCGCGCGCCTATTTGGCGTTCGAGCAGCCAGTTGATGCCGCCGTCCGGCACCAGGCCGATGTTGTGGAAGGGGAGCGTGAAATAACTGTCTTCAGCTATGACGACCAGGTCGCTCGCCAGCACGAAGGCGCAGCCAATTCCGGCAACGAGTCCCTCAACCGCGGCGATCACAGGTTTGGCCATGTCGAGGATGGCACGAATCCCAAGGCCATATTCTTCATTCAATTGCCGGCTGACTTCCTCGCCATCGGCCCTGGCGGCGCCCATGGCCTTGAGATCCGCACCGGCGCTGAATGCGCGCCCGGCGCCAGTCAACACCACCGATCGCACCTGCGCCTCGGCGGCAGCGCGCTGTAGCGATGCACCGAGCTGGGTGCGCAGCGGGCCGTCGAAGGAGTTGAGCGCTTCGGGCCGGTTCAGCGTGATCAACGCGACTGCCCCACGCAGCTCGTAGCCAACGACTCGCGGCGTGTCGTTCATCGGCCCCCCTTGAGTTCCCTGAGGCTCGGCACGAAGAAATCAGGCGTCAGGTCGACATCGGCCACGCCGGCCGGACCATAGGCCGAAAGGTCAGTGACTCCGTGCGCGGCGAGCAATTCATCGTCGATGAAAAAGTTGCCGGTCGTCGTGTGTGCGTCGCTCGTCAGGATGAAATAGGCCGCATCCGCCATGATCGCCGGCGAGCGCAATGGGCCGACCGGCAGATGTCCTTTCAGCATCGCCATTGCGGCTGTGTCAATCGCTGTGCGTGGCCAAAGAGCATTGACGCCGACGCGGCCGCGGTATTCACCGGCCACCCCGAGCACGACCATGCTCATGCCGAACTTGGCCAGCGTGTACGCCACGTGCGGCGCGAACCATCGTTCCTGCATCGCCAGCGGCGGCGAGAGCATCAACACGTGCGGGTTCGCGGCCTTCAGCAGGTGTGGCAGCGTCTTCTGCGTGACGAGGAATGTGCCGCGTGCATTGACGCCGTGCATCAGGTCGAAGCGCTTCATCGGCGTTGCCAACGTCGGCGTCAGGCTGATGGCGCTGGCGTTGTTGACACAAAGATCGATGCCGCCGAAACGCGCGACCGTCGCCGCGACCGCGGCCTCGACCTGCGCTTCCTCGCGAATATCGCAAACGATCGGCAGCGCCTGGCCACCTGCGGCCTTGATGTCGGCGGCCGCCGTGTGGATCGTGCCGGGCAGACTCGGATGGGGCTTGTCGGTCTTGGCCGCAATGGCAATGTTCGCGCCGTCGCGCGCGGCGCGCAGCGCAATCGCGAGGCCGATACCGCGCGAGGCGCCGCTGATGAACATCGTCTTGCCATGCAGCGGGCCCATGGACTGATTATATGGCAGACTTTGCCGGTTCGATGAAACAGGGCCTTGGCCAGGGAATCTCCAATGAACACGGCAGCGAGCGCGGGGGCACGGTTTCGGGCGGCGGTGCGCGAGGAACGTCCGCTGCAGGTCGTCGGCGCCATCAACGCCTATGCCGCGCGCTTGGCCGAGGCTGTCGGTTTTCGCGCGCTGTACCTCTCCGGCGGCGGCGTCGCGGCGAATTCGCTCGGGCTTCCGGACCTGGGCTTGAGCAATCCCGAGGACGTGCTCACCGACATCCGTCGCATCACCGATGTGACCACGACCCCGTTGCTCGTCGATGCGGATACCGGCTGGGGAAGCGCTTTCAATATCGCGCGCACTGTGCGCGCAATGACCAAGGCCGGCGCGGCGGGACTCCATATCGAGGACCAGGTGCAGGCGAAGCGCTGTGGCCATCGGCCCGGCAAGGAAATAGTGACCTCGGGCGAGATGGTCGATCGCGTGAAGGCCGCGGTCGATGCACGGAGCGACGACAGCTTCGTGATCATGGCGCGCACCGATGCGATCGCAGCCGAAGGTATCGAGCGCGCGATCGAGCGCTCGCTCGCCTGCATCGAGGCGGGCGCAGACATGATCTTCCCCGAAGCGGTGACCGACATCGCGATGTACAAACGCGTCAAGGAAGCCGTGCGCGTGCCCATCCTCGCGAACATCACCGAGTTCGGCCACACGCCGCTGTACACGCGCGATGAACTGGCGGCGGCGGGAGTCGATATCGCGCTGTATTGCTGCTCTGCATATCGCGCGATGAATGCCGCGGCATTGAAGACATACGAGATCATCCGCCGCACCGGCACCCAGCGCGAGGCGCTGCCAATGATGCAGACGCGTGAGGATCTGTACCGCTACCTCGACTACCACGCGTATGAGCGCAAGCTCGACGAATTGTTTGCATCCGGCCGGAGTTGATGGCGACGATGGGCGAGCAGCCAAGCAACCTGGGCAACAAGCCTAAGAAATCGGTGGCACTGTCGGGCGTCGTGGCCGGCAACACCGCGCTGTGCACCGTCGGCCGCACCGGTAACGACCTGCACTACCGCGGCTACGACATCCTCGAGATCGCCGAGGCCTGTGAATTCGAGGAGATCGCGTTCCTGCTTGTGCACGGCAAGCTTCCCAACGAGGCCGAACTTGCCGCCTACCGGCGCAGGCTCCAGCAACTGCGCGGTTTACCGGCGGCGCTGCGCACCGTCCTGGAGTTGTTGCCGGCCAGCGCGCACCCGATGGATGTCATGCGTACGGCGGTGTCTGCGCTGGGCTGCCTCGAGCCCGAGCAGCCGGGCCATGAGCCGGAGGCGGCGCGCAACCTGATCGATCGGCTCGTCGCCTGCCTGCCCTCGGCGTTGTGCTACTGGCATCATTTCGTGCACGGCGGCCGGCGCATAGACGTGGACACTGGCGATGCGACCATCGCGGGGCATCTCCTGCACATGCTGCACCAGCGCCCGCCGCCGGATGAGTGGGTGCGCGCGATGCACACCTCGCTGATCCTGTACGCCGAGCACGAGTTCAACGCCAGCACCTTCGCCGCGCGTGTCATCGCCGGCACGGGCGCCGACATGTACTCGGCGATCACTGGCGCCATTGGGGCGCTGCGCGGCCCGAAGCATGGCGGAGCGAACGAGGTCGCGCTCGAGATCCAGCAGCGCTATCGCGATCCCGACCAGGCCGATGCCGACATCCGCTCGCGCGTGGCGCGGCGCGAGGTCGTGATCGGATTCGGGCATCCGGTGTACACGATTTCCGATCCGCGCAATGAAGTCATCAAGCGCGTGGCGCGGCGGCTCGTCGAACAATCGGGCGATGAGCGCCTGTTCCGCATCGCCGAGCGGCTGGAATCCGTCATGCGCGAGATCAAGCAAATGTTCCCGAACCTCGACTGGTTCAGCGCGGTCAGCTACAGCGCAATGGGGGTGCCGCCCTCGATGTTCACGCCCTTGTTCGTCATCGCGCGCACTACCGGCTGGGGCGCGCACGTCATCGAGCAGCGTGAAGACGGCAAGATCATCCGGCCAAGCGCGAACTACGTCGGGCCGGAACAGCAGCCGTTCGTGCCGCTCGCGCAACGCACGTGAGCGGGGCCTAGATGAGCGGGCACGACTACAAGTCGACGCAGCGGCCGCCCTTCGATGCGCTGCTCAGCGAGATCGCGCACTACGCGCGCGAGGCGGTCATCGACAGCGAAGTCGCGTACGACACGGCGCGCTATTGCCTGCAGGATTCATTGGCCTGCGCCTTCCAGGCGCTGGCATTTCCCGCCTGCACGAAGCTGCTCGGTCCGGTCGTGCCGGGTGCGTTGTTGCCGCGTGGCGCGCGTGTTCCGGGGCTCGATCTGGAGCTCGATCCGGTGCAGGCGGCCTTCAACATTGGCATGCTGGTACGCTGGCTCGACTTCAATGACACTTGGCTCGCGGCGGAGTGGGGGCACCCGTCCGACAATCTCGGCGCGATCCTCGCCGTGGCGGACTACCGCTCTCGCGGCACATCCGGCGGCGGTGGCGGGCTGACCGTGCGCGGATTGCTGACCGCGATGATCAAGGCGCACGAGATCCAGGGCGTGCTCGCGCTCGAGAACAGCTTCAATCGCGTCGGGCTCGATCATGTGCTGCTGGTGCGCGTCGCTTCAACCGCGGTCGCCACCGCGATGCTGGGAGGGACGCTGGACCAAGTCTGCAATGCGGTCTCTAACGCGTGGATCGACGGTGGCGCGTTGCGCACCTACCGTCACGCGCCAAATACGGGCTCGCGCAAGAGCTGGGCGGCCGGCGATGCAACCGCGCGCGCGGTGCGGCATGCGTTGATCGCGCTGACCGGGGAGATGGGTTATCCCTTGGCGCTGTCGGCGCCGGTGTGGGGTTTCCAGGATGTGCTGTTCAAGGGCAAGCCGCTGGTCGCGCCGCAGCCCTTCGGCAGCTACGTCATGGAGAACGTGCTGTTCAAGATCAGCTACCCGGCCGAATTCCACGCGCAGACCGCGGTCGAATGCGCCCTGAAACTCCACCCGCAAGTGCGTGATCGGCTGGCCGACATCGAACGCGTCGTGATCGAGACCCAGGAACCGGGCGTGCGCATCAT
>JBOHZW010000039.1:0-4327 GCA_050738715.1 Steroidobacteraceae bacterium
CACCAGGCCTCAACGCCTCGGTGCTGGATTTCTGCCAGGCCGCACAGCAGCAACTGATCGTGCTGCGCAACGAGCCGGCTTCGCTGACCGATGCCTACGCACTGATGAAGGTGTTGAGCCGCGATCGGCACGTCAATTCGTTTCGCGTGCTGGTCAACATGGCCCGCAACGGCGCCGAAGCGCACAACCTGTTCATGCGATTGCAACGCGTGACTGACCGCTACCTCGATGTGGCGCTCGACTACGCAGGTGAAATTCCCGACGACAGCGACGTGCCGCAGGCCGTGCGCGCGCAACGCAGCGTGCTCGCCGCCTATCCGACCGGCCCCGCGGCGCGCGCGTACCAGCGTTTTGCGCGCGACGTGCAGCGCTGGCCGGCGCCATCGCAACCCAGCGGGCGGCTGGAGTTCTTCTTCGAGCGACTTCTGACGCGTCCGCCGGCGCGACTGCAGGTGATCAAATGAACGGCGTACAGGCTTATACCAGCACGGCGCAGCAGCCGAACTTCGACGCACTGGTGCGCCAGCACGCGGATCTCGTCAAGCGCATCGCCTATCACCTGGCCGGGCGGCTCCCTCCGCAAGTCGAAGTGGATGACCTGGTGCAATCCGGAATGATCGGCCTGCTCGAAGCCGCGCAACATTTCATGGCCGGCCGCGGCGCCAGCTTCGAGACCTACGCGGGCATTCGCATCCGTGGCGCGATGCTCGACGCGCTGCGCAAGCTCGACTGGGCGCCGCGTTCGGTGCATAGGAAGGCCCGTGCTGCCGCAACCGCGATGCGCGAGGTCGAGGCGCGCACCGGCCGCGAAGCGAGCGACGCCGATGTCGCCGCGCAACTCGGCGTTCCGCTCCAGCAGTACCACGGCATCCTGCAGGATGCATTGGGTTGCCAACTGCTGCGCCTCAACGATGCGGACGATGGCGAGGATTCGACGCTCGATCGCCTGCCGCACGAAGGACCCGATCCGCAGGGCGAAGCGCTCGAGGAAGCGCGCCGCCAGGCCGTCACGACGGCCATCAAGGCATTGCCGGAACGCGAGCGGCTCGTGCTCTCGTTGTATTACGAGCAGGAACTGAACCTCAAGGAAATCGGCGCGGTCCTGAAAGTCACCGAGTCGCGCGCCTGCCAGCTGCATGGCCAGGCACTGGTCCGCCTGAAGGCGCTGCTTACCGAGTGGCGCGGCTGATACACAGAAACTGACCCGGAGCACCTGAAGCCTCGTGGATATCCTCAGCATCATCGGAGTCCTGCTCGCCGGCACGGCGATCACGGCTGGCGCCGTGCTGAAAGGCGCGGGCCTGCATGCGCTGCTGTCATGGGCGGCATTCATGATCGTCATGGTCGGCACTCTTGCCGCAATCTGCGTGCAGACGCCGCTCGCGGTGATGCGCCGCGCGATGGTGATGCTGCCGTGGGTATTCCGCCCGCCGGCGCGCACGCCGGAAGCACAGATCCGCAAGCTGGTCGAATGGAGCGGTATCTCGCGCAAGCAGGGACTGCTCGGCCTCGAACCGGTCCTGGGGCGCGAGCCTGATCCTTTCCTGCGCCGCGGCCTGCAGCTGGTCGTCGATGGCAACTCGCCGGACGCGGTGCGCGCGACGCTTGAAGTCGACATGCAGGTGCGCGAGTCCGCGGATTTGCGCGCGGCGCGCGTGTTCGAAGGCATGGGCGTCTACTCACCTACGCTCGGCATCATTGGCGCCGTGCTCGGCCTGATGGCCGTCATGCAGCATCTTGCCGATCCGAGCGAACTCGGGCACGGCATCGCCGCGGCGTTCACCGCTACGGTCTACGGCATCGGCATGGCGAACCTGCTGTTCCTGCCGATGGCCAACAAGCTCAAGGTCGCGGTGCATGCGCACGCGCATGTCCACGCGATGCTGATCGAAGGCCTGGTCGGCATCGCGCAGGGCGATAACCCGCGCGGCATCGACAACCGGCTGCGCAGCTACCTGGAGTGAGCGGGACCGCTGAACCATGACACGCCGACGCACCCACCTTGAGCACGAAAATCACGAGGCGTGGGCCATTCCGTACGGCGATCTGATGACACTGCTGCTCGCCTTCTTCGTCGTCATGTACTCGATCTCCTCGGTGAACTCGGGGAAATACCGCGTGCTGTCCGATGCGTTGAGCGCGGAATTCCGCGGCACGCCGCGCGCGCCGCAGCCGATTCCGATCGGCGACGTCAAGCAGAGCATCAGCGAGCAGATGCCCATCACAGAAATGAATCGCATGTTCACCGCCGGCATGCCGGCGCACATGCGCATGCCGTTGCCACAGGCGCGCGGCTCCGTGCGCGACGGCCAGCCCAGTGCGGGTTCCGCCGATCCGCGCGACCCGGCCAATGCGGCGCTGATCGAAGCGGAAACCGCGCGCCAGAAGGAACTCGCCGGCGTCGAGGCCGATGTCAGCAACGTGCTCGCAAATCTGATCAAGAACAACCTGGTCACCGTGCACAAGCAGGGCGACTCGGTGCAAGTGCAGATCAGCGCCGACATTCTGTTTGCCAGCGGCGTCGCCGAACCGGCGACGGCCGCAGTGCCCGTGCTGCAGCGACTGGCCGACTCGTTGAAACCATGGCCCAACTCGGTCCGCGTCGAAGGCCACACCGACAACGTACCGATACGCTCGGGTGTGTTTCATTCGAACTGGGAGCTTTCGGCCGCTCGCGCCGGCAGCGTGGTGCGACTCTTCAGCGAACGCGGCATTGATCCGCAGCGGCTCGCAGTCGTTGGCTATGGCCAGTATCGCCCGCTGCAGGCGAACGACAGCGCGGCCGGCCGCAACGCCAACCGCCGCGTAGTGGTGATCATCATGGGCCGTGGCCTCTATGGCACAAATGCTGCTTCATTCTGATTCAGAAACACCCGGAGACCGTCATGCTGAATTTCCACGCCGCAAATCTGCACCTGCATCCCGACTGGACGCTGATCCTCAACGCAGCGCTGCCCGCGAGTCTGCTGGCGCTCGCGCTGGCGGTGTGCGTGCTGAGCTTCACTCTTCGGCGAGGCCATCGCACCCATCGCGCCGAGCTGGCGCGCATCTTCGAGCAGCTCGACCTGCTGCGCTTCGACACGCAACAGGCAGGGATCGCAAATTCAACGGCGCGCGAATCAGGCGTGGTTACGCGTTCCAATGTGGACACTGAGATGGACTCCGATTCGGCGTTGATGGCGGCCGTCATTGAACGCGAGCCGCATATTGTCGGTAGTGTGGGCGACTACTACGCCGCCGCGCAGCTCGCGGCGCGGGGCAGCAGCGCAGCGGAAATCGCCTCGCGTTGTGGAATCGTCAACGGCGAGGCGCGCGTCCTGGTCGCTCTGCAGCAGGCGCGGACGCGGCGCACCTCGCACTGATCGACAAGGTGCGCTTCGTCTCGCCGCGCGGGCGGCGATTGGCGCTTCAGTCGTTGCAGACCAGGAACTGGATGCGCAGGTTCAGATTCGCATGGTCCGGCGCCACGGCAATCCACACCTGCACTGTGCCGTCGTCGGCGGGCGCCACATTGCGCACCGCAATCGATGCGGCGCCAATGAAAGGGAAATCGGCCGGCCCGCGTTGGGGCGCGCTGAGTTCGCTGACCGATGCGAAAACGCCGCTGTGGCGGTCGACGCCACCGGCTCGATCGATATCGCGCGTCGGAAACTGGAAGCTCATGATGTCATTCGCCGACCGCGTCATGACTTCGGCGAACCAGCGCGTGCTCGTGCTCATGATGGCGCGGTGTCGCCGCTAGTCGTTCGGTTCGCTGTAACGGCGCAGTTCGTACAGGCCCGCCGAGTCATCGTGCGCGGGCTCATGCTCGATTTGGCTCTGCACGCGCAATGATTCGCTGCCCGCGGCGGTGGCGCTCGCTTGCGCGACGGCGCTCGCGGGGTCCGCCGCGCCGCGGCCACCGGACAGCGCCAGCCCGCGCATCGTGTGATACACCTGCGGATGGCGGTACGCAGGTGCGTCAGCCGGGTCAGTCATCCATCAGGAAGCTGCGCAGCTGTTCGCTGCGGCTCGGGTGCCGGAGCTTGCGCAAGGCCTTCGCCTCGATTTGCCGGATGCGCTCGCGCGTGACGTCAAACTGCTTGCCGACTTCCTCGAGCGTGTGGTCGGTGTTCATGTCGATGCCAAAACGCATGCGCAGCACTTTCGCCTCGCGCGGCGTGAGTTGCGCCAGCACCGAGTGCGTGGTTTCCTTGAGCGACTCATTCGTCGCTTGCTCAATCGGAGAAGTCACCGAAGTATCCTCGATGAAATCGCCGAGGTGCGAATCCTCGTCGTCGCCGATCGGTGTTTCCATCGAGATCGGTTCCTTGGCGATTTTCTGCAC
>JBOHZW010000040.1:0-2900 GCA_050738715.1 Steroidobacteraceae bacterium
TCGCGCAGGCGCTCGACCACCTGCTGCACCAGCTGTTCGGGCGCCGATGCGCCCGCCGTGACGCCGACCGTAGCGACGCCCTCGAACCACTCGCGCTTGAGGTCGCTGGCGTCGTCGACCAGGTAACCGGGAACGCCGGCGCGATCGGCAAGCTCGCGCAACCGGTTGGAATTGGAACTGGTCTTCGAACCGACCACGACCAGCACACCGCAATGCTCGAGCAGCTGCTTGACCGCATCCTGGCGATTCTGCGTGGCGTAGCAGATGTCTTCCTTGCGCGGCGCCTGCAGGGCCGGAAAGCGCCGCCGCAACGCCTCGACGATCGCCGCGGTGTCATCGACCGACAGCGTGGTCTGCGTGACGAATGCAAGCGCGGCCGGATCGCGCACTTCGAGCCGCGCGACATCGGCGATGCTTTCCACCAGCAGGATGCGACCGCCGAGCGAAGCATCGAAGCGGCCCATCGTGCCCTCGACTTCCGGATGCCCGGCATGGCCGATCAAAACGACCTCGCGCGCCTCGCGCGCGAAACGCGCCACCTCCATGTGCACCTTCGTGACCAGCGGACAGGTTGCATCGAAGACCTGCAGGCCGCGGCGCTGCGCCTCACGCTCGACGGCCGTCGAGACGCCGTGCGCCGAGAAAATGACCGTACCACCATCGGGCACCGCGTCGAGTTCCTCGACGAACACGGCGCCGAGCGCGCGCAGCCGCTCGACGACGTTGCGGTTGTGCACGACTTCGTGGCGCACGTGAATCGGCGCGCCGAACAATTCCAGCGCGCGTTCGACGATCTCGATGGCGCGATCGACGCCGGCGCAGAAACCGCGCGGATTGGCGAGCAGGATGCGCATACTCGCTTCGTGCCTCAGTGCGCAGAGCGCCGCGCGGCCAGCAGGCCATCGAACAGCAGGTAAGCGGCGCCGACTGTGATCGCTGAATCGGCAACATTGAACGCCGCGAAATAGTGCTGCTGCCAATGCACCTGCAGGAAGTCGACGACGTAGCCCAGTCGCAGGCGATCGATGACATTACCCAGGGCACCGGCGAGGATCAGCGCGAGTGCCGCGGCCATCCAGTTTGCGCGCCGATCGAGCCGGGCCAGCCAGGTTATGAGCGCCGCGCTGACGATCGCAGCCAGCGCGCTGAAAGCCCAGCGCTGCCAGCCGGAGGCACCGTCGAACATGCTGAAGGCAGCGCCGCGATTGTGCGCGCGCACGATGTTGAACACCGGCAGGTAGTAGCGCGCTTCATACAGCTGCATCGATCGCTCGACGAGCTGCTTGGTCCACTGATCGAACCCGACCACGGCTGCGCTCAACGCCAGCCATCGCAACTGCACCATCCCGGCGTTGCCCTGCTCGGCGCTCATCATGCGTACCGCCGCGTTTCGCCGCGGCCTTCGATATTGCCGATGCAGCGCCCGCACAGTTCCGGGTGTTCGCTCGACGCGCCGACGTCGTCGCGGTGATGCCAGCAGCGCACGCATTTCGTCGCCGCGCTGCGCTGCACGCGCAGCCACGCTCCGCCGCCCGGGACCGAGACGGCTTCCACCGCCCCGCTCGGTGCCGCATCGACCTGCGTGACGTTCGCCTTGGACGTGATCATCAGGAAACGCAACTCGTCGCCCAGCGCATTGAGCCGCGCGAATTGCGCCGGCGTGCAGTAGACCTCGAGTTCGGCCTGCAACGGCGCCCCGATGTCGCCGGCGACGCGCAGTCGCTCCAATTCGCGCGCGACGTCGGTGCGCAAGGCGATCAACGCCGGCCAGTCGATCGCCGCCGACGCAGTCTGCGAGGGCGGCAGGGCATACCACGTTGACAGGAAGACCGAGTCCGCGCGCGCACCCGGCAGTTCACGCCACACTTCCTCGGCCGTGAACGACAGGATTGGCGCCAGCCAGCGCACCATCGCCTCGGCGATGTGCCACATCGCGCTCTGTGCGGAGCGGCGCGGGCGTCCATCAGCGGGTGTCGTGTACAGCCGGTCCTTGATGATGTCGAGATAGAAACCGCCAAGGTCGACGACGCAGAAGTTGTGCACCTTCTGGTAGATCAAATGGAACTGGTAGTCGCGATACGCCGCGTCGAACTCGCCATGCAGTTCACGTGCGCGGCCGATCGCCCATTGATCTATGGCTACCAGTTCGTTCAACGGCAGCGCGTCGCCGGGCCCAAATCCGTGCAGATTGCCGAGCAGGAAGCGCAGCGTGTTGCGCATGCGCCGGTAGGAATCGCTCATGCGCTTGAGGATTTCCTGCGAGAGGCTCATCTCGTTGGCGAAGTCCGTCGCCGCGACCCACAGGCGCAGCATGTCGGCGCCCAGCGTCTTCATGATGTCCTGCGGCTCGATGCCGTTGCCGAGCGACTTGGACATCTTCCGGCCCTTGTCATCGACCGTGAAGCCGTGCGTCAACACGCCGCGGTACGGCGCGCGCGCATACAGCGCTTCGGACATCAGCAGCGAGCTGTGGAACCAACCGCGGTGCTGGTCCGAACCCTCGAGATACAAATCAACCGGCGAATGGAAATCATCGCGCAACGCGGTGACGCACTCGAACGAGAGGCCGGAATCGGCCCATACATCCATGACATCACTCGCCTTCTCGTACTGCTCCGCCTCGGCGCCGAGCAGCTCGGCCGGATCGAGCGCAAACCAGGCGTCGATCCCGTCGCGCTCGACGCGCGCGGCGACGTCGGTAATAAGCTGCTGCGTGCGCGGATGCAGTGCGCCGGTATCGCGGTGCGTGAACAGCGTGATCGGCACGCCCCAGGTACGCTGGCGCGACAGGCACCAGTCCGGGCGATTTTCAATCATGCCGGTGATGCGCGACTCGCCCCATTCGGGCGTCCATTTGACCTGCTTGATATCGCGCAGCGCGCCGGCGCGCAGGCCGTGGC
>JBOHZW010000041.1:0-2198 GCA_050738715.1 Steroidobacteraceae bacterium
ATACTGGGCGCTGCGCTGGGCGGCGCAGTACCCGCCGGTCGCGTGGTTCGCGGACACGATTCGCGAACTCGAATCCGTCGCCTCCGCGAACTTGGTGCCGCAAAGCACCGTTGACACCTTGACCGACGCTTATCGCAAGTACCGCGAGCGTAACCACCACCGGGCCATTGCCGGCCTCGATGCCGTCGTGGCCGGCGGCGAGTTCGCGGTCGAACGCGCGGCGGTCAGCGAGATCTGGCGGCAGGCAATGGAGCTATAATCGCTGCATGAGTCCAGCTATCGCATCCCCCACTACCGGCGCGCCGCAGGCGGCCAACACGCAGAACCACTACGAAGTCACGACCAGCGACCTGCCGTTGTCCTGTCCCAGCGCGGCAATGGCGCTGTGGAATTCGCATCCGCGCGTGTATCTGGCCATCGAGCAGACCGGCTTCGCGAAGTGCGGGTATTGTGGCGCCGAATACACGCTGAAGCGCTAGGCCTTAAGGGCGGTACGGCCGGTACGATTTTTCCTCGACCAGGGTCGACCCTAAGCGCGTGTTGACGCGCTTCTTGATGGCCGCGCGCTCGTCGTTGTGCACGTACACGGCGCGCGCCAGTTCAATGAAATCCTTGTCGAAGCGCTGCTCCGCCTCGAGCTCGCGCAAGCGGTCTTCAACATCCCAGAGGCGCTCGTTCACGGTGTGCAGCGCGCGCTCATCGTCTGCGACCGTTGCGCCGGCGGCCACCGACGCGCGCCAGGTTTGCTCGAGCAGCGCAAGCTCATGGCGAACATTGGCCAGCTTGGCCGCATCGGTCATGCGCGCCGACTTGATGCGCAGGATCGTGATCTTGTCGAGCAGCTCGCCGGGCGAGACCGGCACCAGGATGTCTTGCATGGGCCTATGTTAGCAGGGGGTCGCCGACGTGCCGGATCCAAGGGTCATCAGCTCATCGAGCCGCGCGCATACTGCCTCGATCTCAATCAGGTCCATGACTCCCGGTTCTTCGATCTTCTCGCTCCATGGCAGTTCGCGCTCCGGCCGGCGACGAAAGCGCAGCGCGGCCTCGGCATAGCGATCGATGCAAAACCGGCGCGACAGGTACGGGCCGCTGCGTGCAACGCGCGTCGCGGCATACAGCCCGATCACCGGCGTGTTGACCATCGTGGCCATGTGCGCCGGTCCCGAGTCGGGAGCGAGCAGCGCGCGCGCGCGCGCGAGCAACGCCAGCAGCCGGGGCAGCGTGTCGCCACCGACGAGATTGCGCACCGGCACGGCTGCCGCACGTTCGATGGCCGCTGCAACGCCACGTTCGTAATCGTTCGGTCCGCCGCACAACAGCACTGTAAGGCCGTGGCGCCGCACCGCGTGCTCGATCGCCGCCGCGTAGCGATCGACGCTCCAGTTGCGCGCGCGATGGCTCGAGCATGCGCTGACGATGAGCACGGGCTGTCCGTCCGGAATCTGCTGCCGCGCCCATTCCTCTGCTTCGGCAGGGATCGGCACATTCCATTCGAGCCGGCGCTCAGCGATGCCGAGCGCATCCGTGAATCCGAAGAAGCTGTCGAGCACGTGTTCGTGCCTGCGCGGTGCGATGCCGCGGTTCGTGAACAGCCATTGCAGTTCGCGGGCGCGCGCGCGATCGAACCCCAGGCGCAAATCCGCGGGGATGCACGTTGAAAACAGGCTCGCGCGCAACGCCAGCTGCATGTGCAGCAACACATCGAAGCGTCGTCCGCGCAGCTCGGTTCGCAGCGTGCGAGCGCCCGAGCGCAGGGAGCGCTTGTCGATGGTGATAAACTCGACTCCGGGAAGCAGGCTCAGCAGGCGCGACTCTGGCCGGCCGATGACCCACGTGATGCGGGTCTCGGGCCAGGCATGCTGGATCGTGCGGATAACCGGCACGACATGCGTCGCGTCGCCGAGCGCGGAGAGCCGCAGGATGCACAAACTGCGCGGCGGCGCGACCGCATCGATCATGCAGGAACCGGGTGGATTTTGTCTCGATTGAACTTCATGGCCGTCGGCGCCGAGGTCCGCATCCAGGAATTCGCTGGCGGCGCGATGCTATATGACAGCTCCCGCGCCGGCAATGCGACTGCAAACTGGCTCGATGCGAAGTGGTGGTCGGCGCGCGGCGTGGTCAATGCGGCGAGCGAAGGCCGTGGTTCCACTGCGCTGATCGACGCCGACGGCAGGACTCTCGTGTTGCGCCAT
>JBOHZW010000042.1:0-7018 GCA_050738715.1 Steroidobacteraceae bacterium
ATTCCGGTCCGTAGATCTCGACGACGCGCCCGCGCGGCAGGCCGCCAACGCCGAGCGCGATGTCGAGGCCGAGCGAGCCGGTGGGCACGGCTTCGATGTCCCAGATCGCCGGGGCGTCGCCGAGCCGCATGACCGAACCCTTGCCGAATTGCTTCTCGATCTGGCCGAGCGCGGCCGCAAGCGCCTTCTTGCGATTGTCTTCCATGCGGGTGTGGTCCCTTGAGTTGGTGTGCGTGGAATTATCCCACAACGCACGCCGGCAGATGAGCCCGGATTGCCTAGCGGTTCGTATCGAAATTCGCCGCCGCCGCGGCCTGCATGATCAAGCGCAACGCGACCGCGACGGCTGCGCGACGCACGCTTGAGCGATCACCGGGGAACTGCTCACGCAGCACGTGCACGGCGCCGTTTCGGCGCAGCACCGCAAAAAACACCTGCCCGACGGGTTTGCCGGCGGTACCGCCTTCCGGGCCGGCGATGCCCGTGACGGCGACCGCGATGTGTGCGCCGCTCGCGCGCAGCGCACCGGCCGACATCTGTGCGGCGACTTCGGCGGAAACCGCCCCATGCCGTTCGATCAGCGCCCGCTCGATGCCCAGATCCTGGATTTTCGCGGCGTTTGAATACGTGACGTAGCCGCGCTCGAACCACTGTGAACTGCCGGCCACGTCGGTGAGTGCGGCGGCCACGCCGCCCCCGGTACAGGATTCCGCGGTCACGACTTTGAGCCCGGCTGCGAGCAGCGCGCGCCCCGACTGCACCGCGAGCGCGACGATTTCGTCGTCAAGGGGAGAAGCCGGCGTCATGGCGGTAGAGCAGCCACAACCTGGCCTTTGGCCCGATGGCCTCAGCGCTGCCCGCGGGGCGGCGGCCCCTGGCGCAAGATGATGCGCGGCAAGTGCGCCAAGCGGTCGCGCTGCAGCCGCGCGCGCTCGACGGTGGCCATCGAGCGAAACGCGAGTTCGGGATGCGCCACACCGTAGCGCTTCTGCAGTTCGCGCTGGAACTCAGCCGCCGACAGTGGCAGCGTGATATCGCCATTGACCTGTTCCGGCGCGACCCCAGCCAGCTCCATCGCAAATCGCACCACAAGTGTCGCGCGCCTTTCGAACGGTGATGGACGCCGCGGGCTGCTGGCCGCACGCACGGCAGAGGACTCGGATTCGATGTGACGGCGCGCGGAATACGGCATGGCGCGCAACTATACAAGAGTATAGTTATGTTAGCGAAGGCCCTGAAACAGCCTCGGGAGCTGCATTAAGTCACATTCGCGCTCAATGCATCAGGTAGGCGACCTCCTCGACAGGGTGTGCGTCGATGGTTCGTATCGACAGCGTGGTGCCCTTGTCGAAGGCGGCGAGAAAATGGTCGGCCGATGTCTGTGAATCGAGCACCGGTAGCGGGAGCCGCGTCCATCCATTTCGGTACGGGACGCCAGGTCCGCCAATCTGATCGCGCTCGAGCCAGAAGTAGTAATGGCCGGAAATTGGAATCCGCAGGTGCTGGAGTCCAAAACGCAGCGTATAGGTCAGCACGTAGTTCGGCTTTTCACAGCTCGGACGGCAGGGCACGACCATCAGGCGGTTGTACTCGTTCAAGTGATGGGCGGTGACTGCGAACATGTCGCCGTACCGCAGCGCGCGTGTCGGATAGAAGATCGTGCCATCACCCTTGGCAATGGCGAAGTTTACGGGCGGGCCCTGCGCTGCGGCGCAGTCCGCGGCAGGACCGGCGCACACGAGCGTCAATACACCTAGAATTTTCAGCCCCGCGTTCATGACGAACCCCCACGATGGCTGCACGTCGCCTGACTGTCGCACCGAACCTGGGCCGATGCAAGATTCCCTTGACTGGACCTCAACGGAGGCGGGCCTTACGCTTGCCGGCCCGTTTAAGCGCGGAGATCGCATTTGAGCCGTTCGCCCAGGAATTCCGGGCCCGCTGGCGCCCACAACCTGGGCCACACGCCGGTCATGCAGCAGTACCTGCGCATCAAGGCCGGGCATCCTGACACCCTGCTTTTCTATCGTCTGGGCGATTTCTACGAGCTGTTCTACGGCGACGCGCGTCGCGCCGCGGCGCTGCTCGACATCGCGCTGACGACGCGCGGCCAATCGGCCGGCGAGCCCATTCCGATGGCCGGCGTGCCCGCGCACAGTGTTGAAGGTTACCTGGGGCGCTTGCTGCGTCGCGGCGAGTCGGTCGCGATCTGCGAGCAGATCGGGGATCCGGCCAAATCGAAGGGACCGGTCGAGCGGCAGGTGGTGCGCGTCATCACGCCCGGCACCGTTACCGAGGATTCGCTGCTGGAAAAGGACCGCGCGACGCTGCTCGCGGCGCTGCTGCGCGATGGCGAGCGCTTCGGGCTGGCGTGGCTCGAGCTCAGCTCGGGCCGTTTCACGATGCTTGAGGCGCAAGGCCCGGCCGCGCTGGCCGCCGAACTCGAGCGGCTCCGGCCGGCGGAACTGCTGGTGCGCGAGGACCAGGCGGCAAGCGTTTCGCCCGCCGCGGCAGGCGAACGGTTCGTCACGCGCGAGCGCTCGCCCTGGCATTTCGAGCTCGCGGCCGCCTCACGCGCGTTGACCGACCAGCTCGGCACGCTCGACCTGCGCGGCTTCGGCGCCGATGAGTCACCGCTGGCGATCGGCGCGGCCGGCGCCCTGCTCCAGTACGTGCGCGACACGCAGCGCACCGCGTTGCCGCACATTCGCGCGTTGCACGTCGAGGAAAATGGCGATGCGCTCGCGCTCGACGCGGCGACGCGGCGCAATCTCGAACTCGACTCCAGCCTGAGCGGCAATGAATCGGCGACGCTGCTGGCCGTGCTCGACAGCACCGTCACCGGCATGGGCTCGCGCGCATTGCGGCGCTGGCTCGGCCGCCCGATCAGCCAGCGCGGGCTGTTGCGCCAGCGTTTTCATGCCGTCGGCGCGCTGGGTGCCGCACGAGCGTTTGCGCCGCTCCATTCTCAGCTGCGCGCGATCGGTGACCTGGAACGGATCCTCGCGCGCATCGCGCTGCGCAGCACGCGCCCGCGCGACCTCGTGCAGTTGCGCAATGCGCTCGGCGAGCTGCCGGCGCTGCGCGCAATGCTGGGCGCGGTCGACTCTCCGCTGTTGCGCGAGCTTCATGCCCAGACCTCAGACCACGCCGCGGAACTGGCATTGCTGTTGCGCGCGATCTGTGCGGAACCTCCGGTGTACCTGCGTGATGGAGATGTCATCGCACCAGGATACGACGCCGAACTCGACGAGCTGCGGCGCATCAGCACCCATACGGACGAATTCCTGCTGGAGCTCGAGCAGCGCGAGCGATCACGCAGCGGGCTTGCGGGCCTGAAGCTGGGCTTCAATCGCGTGCAGGGATTTTTCATCGAGGTGCCGCGCTCACAGGCCGAGCGCGTGCCGGCCGACTACCTGCGTCGCCAGACCGTGAAATCCGCCGAGCGCTTCATCACCCCGGAATTGAAGGGCTTCGAGGACAAGGTGCTCGGTGCACGCGAACGCGCGCTGGCGCGCGAGAAAGAGTTGTTCGATGCGCTGCTCACCCGGCTGATCGAGTCGCTCGGCGCGCTGCAGGGCTCGGCGATGGCGCTCGCCGAGGTGGATGCGCTGGCCGCGCTGGCCGAGCGAGCGACGACGCTGGGCTGGAATGAGCCCGAGCTCGTCGATGAACCGTGCCTGCACATCGTTGGCGCGCGCCATCCGGTCGTCGAGCGTTTCAGCGAAGCGCCGTTCGTGCCGAACGACCTCGACCTGCACGCGCGCCGCCGCATGCTGATCATTACCGGTCCGAACATGGGCGGAAAATCCACCTACATGCGCCAGACCGCGCTCATCGCCGTGCTCGCGCACATCGGCAGCTACGTGCCGGCGCAGAGCGCGCGCATCGGGCCGCTCGATCGCATCTACACGCGCATTGGCGCCGGCGACGATCTCGCCGGCGGACGCTCGACGTTCATGGTCGAGATGTCGGAGACCGCCAATATCCTGCACAACGCCAGCGAGAGGAGCCTCGTGCTGATGGACGAGATCGGCCGCGGCACCAGCACCTTCGACGGACTCTCGCTCGCCTGGGCCGTGGCGCGCCACCTTGCCACCGAAGTGCGCGCCTTCACGCTGTTTGCGACGCACTACTTCGAGCTGACGGCGCTCGCCGCCGAGCTCGAGCTTTGCGCCAACGTGCACCTCGATGCGACCGAGCACGGGGATTCACTGGTGTTCCTGCACGCAGTGCGTGAAGGGCCCGCCAACCGAAGCTACGGGCTCGCGGTGGCGAAACTCGCGGGCGTGCCCGCCGGCGTCATTGCGCGGGCCCGTGACTACCTGGCTGAGCTGGAGGCGACGCGCGATGGCGGCGCGCTGCATCCGGCAGGCGGCAACGCCCACGGCCAGGGCGAGTTGCCGCTGTTCGGCACTGCCGCCTCAGGAACGGCGCCTGCGCACATCCCGGGCCAAAGCGCGCTGGAATTGAAGCTCGCGCAGATCGAGCCGGACGCGCTGACGCCGCGGCAGGCGCTGGCGCTGATGTACGAGCTCAAGGGCCGCAAGCAGATCTAGAAGCGAAGAGCACAGGACGCCCAAGTCGGGGACGGACTTCAGGCGTCCTGCGAACCGGCAGCGCGCGGTGCCAAGGCAGTGGCATACACCGCATGCGCCGGAGAAAACCTCGCTTCATAGACGTTCTGGTACGTGGCCCCCGTGTCTTCCTGCGTTGTGGAGCGTGTGTCCACGGCCAACAGGGCGGCCTGTCCGGCGACGATGAAGGCGGCGGCCAGCAGGCTGATGGTTTTGTGCGTGTTCATGGTCAGTACTCCAATTTCATGATTACGTTCAGTTGCTGCTTAAACCCGGCATCGCGGCTTTGGTTTCACGATGCGGGCCATGGCGGCTTCATGGCGCAAATTCTGGCGCCGCAGGCGGGCGCCAGCAAATGGAAGGCCTGACCAACTGTTAAGAAAAACTGAACACTAAGACTGCGCGGCGGCGGCTCCGGCCGGAGCGGCGCCGAAATGGCCTAGTTCGAGGAACTGCCCTACTTCGTGCGCGACGCGCGCAGAAAGCAGCATCCCCGAATGGCTCACCGGCAACACGATGTGCGCGGTAGCCCCCGGCAGCCGCGTCTCGGACACCGCGACGGTGCCGTCATTCGCCCCATCGAAATCGGTGACGAGGCGTCCCAGGCTGAACGATTGGTTGCCGGCGATGATGCCGAGGTCGCGTCCGGGCTGCCACGCGCGTTCGTGCGCGTACAGCAATTCCTCGGTCGCGGCCTGGCCGAGGATCGCGCGGCCGAAACGAAAACGTGCAACGGCATTCGCGCTGCGACTCGCGAGGCAAGGCGTGCCCAGGAACACGACGCGGCCCGGGGGCTGCTCGGGATGGCGCTCGAGGCAACGCATGATCGCCAGCCCGCCGAGGCTGTGGCCGACGAGATGAACGATCGGCGTGTCGATCGCCTTGATGGCCACGTCCAACGCATCGGCGATCTGCGCCATCGTCAGGAGGGTGGAGGCGTAGCCGAAAGCCTGCCAGCCATAGCCGCGGTCTTTCTCGAGGCGCCGCCGCAGCATGAAGCCCTCATGCCCGGAGAGCCAGAGGCCATGGACGTAGACTACGGCGGCGTTCATGGCTGGCGGTTGGTTTTCGCTAGACGGGCGGAGGCTGGCGCACGCGGATGTGCAGTTCGCGCAACTGCGCCTCGCTCACTTCGGTCGGCGCCTCGGTCAGCGGGCACGCGGCGGTCTGCGTCTTCGGAAATGCGATGACGTCGCGGATGCTGTCGGCGCCGGCCATCAGCATCGCGAGCCGATCGAGTCCGAAGGCGATGCCGCCATGCGGTGGCGCGCCGAAGCGCAGCGCGTCGAGCAGGAACCCGAACTTGGCGCGCGCTTCTTCGGCGTCGATGCCGAGCAGCTCGAACACGGCCGATTGCAATTCCTGCCGGTGGATACGCACCGAGCCGCCGCCGACTTCGCTGCCGTTGAGCACCATGTCATAGGCCTGCGCGAGCGCCGCGCCTGGATTCGCCTGCAGCGCGCCGGCTTCCGGGTCTTGTGGCGAGGTGAACGGATGGTGCACGGCCACCCAGCGCTTCGCGTCTTCGTCGTATTCGAACATCGGGAAATCGAGCACCCACAACGGCTGCCAGCCCGGCGTTGCAAGCTTGAGGTCATCGCCGACCCTGAGGCGCAGTGCGCCGAGCGCATCGTTGACCACCCTGGCGCGGTCGGCGCCGAAGAACACCAGGTCGCCATCGACGGCGCCGGTGCGCTCGAGAATGCCCTGCACCGCAGCCTCGTCGAGGAACTTGACGATCGGCGACTGCAGACCGTCGCGCCCCTTCGCACGCTCGTTGACCTTGATATAGGCGAGTCCGCGCGCGCCGTAACGCGCGACGTAGGCGGTGTACTCATCGATCTGCGAGCGCGGCATCGCACCACCGCCCGGCACGCGCAACGCCGCGACGCGGCCCGACGGATCCTTCGCCGGCCCCGCAAACACCTTGAAATCGCAGCTCGCGACCAGGTCCGCGACGTCGACGAGTTCGAGCGAGAGGCGCAGGTCCGGCTTGTCCGAACCGTAACGGCGCATCGCCTCGGCATGCGTCATTCTCGGGAAGGGCTTGGGCAGTTCCAGCTGCATGACCTCGCGGAACAGCGTGCGCACCAGCTCTTCGATGAGCGTGATGATCTCTTCCTGCGACATGAAACTGGTCTCGATGTCGAGCTGCGTGAACTCGGGTTGGCGGTCGGCGCGCAGGTCCTCGTCGCGAAAGCACCTGACGATCTGGTAGTAACGCTCGAAGCCGCTGACCATCAACAATTGCTTGAAGATCTGCGGCGACTGCGGCAGCGCGAAGAACTTGCCCGGATGCGTGCGGCTCGGCACCAGGTAGTCGCGCGCACCTTCCGGGGTCGCCTTGGTCAGCATCGGCGTCTCGATGTCGATAAACTCGTGCGCATCGAGGAAGCGGCGCATCGAGCGGGTGATCGCATGGCGCAAGCGCAGGCGCTGGC
>JBOHZW010000043.1:0-5375 GCA_050738715.1 Steroidobacteraceae bacterium
GACATCATGGGGGTGGTGATGGCAGAGGCGAGCTCCAAGAACGATTTTTCGTTCGACGTCTCCGATGACCAGCGCGTTGCGATGCTGCGGGGCTTGGTCGAGAGCTTCTATGCGGCGCAAGCGGACGCCGGCGTCGTGTTCGATACCAGCCGGCTTTGGTGCAGCCGGATGCAGTTGCTCAACACGCTCTTTCCGACGGCGAAGGTCATCGCGTGCGTTCGCCAGTTGTCCTGGGTGCTGGACAGCATGGAACGGCTGGTGCGCAGGCAACCAGTCGGCGTCAGCAAGGTGTTCCGGTTCGACACCAACACGACGGTGTACTCGCGCGTCGAGGCGCTGACCGATCCGCGCGGCATGGTGGGATTCGCCTTCCAGGCCACCAAGGATGCGTTCTACGGCCAATATGCACCGGGCCACCTGCTGCTACTGACCTACGAGAGCCTGGCGCGCAACCCTCTGGCCGCCATGCGCGCGGTCTACCAGTTCATCGGTGAGCCCTGGTTCGAACACGACTTCGAGCGTCTGGCCTACAACGCAGACGAGTTCGACGCCCGTGTTGGCATGCCCGGCCTGCATAGTGTGCGTCCGAAGGTCGAGCCGGTTGAACGAAATTCTGTTCTGCCGCGCGAGATTTTCAATCGCTTCGCCAACGAATCCTTCTGGATGGATCCGAAGAACAACATCAGCCAGGTACCGGTCATCTAGTGGACTGACCGGTCAGGCGCCACCCATTGCGGCGCGTGTACGCGCGCGCACCGCAACGGGCGGCGCGTTCGGGTCGTCGAGGTTGACGGCCGTGAGTGCGCCGCCCCATACGCAGCCGGTGTCGATCGCGAGCACGCCATCGCCGCGGTACAAGCCGAGCGCCGACCAGTGGCCGAAGATCACGCGGCTTGACGCGCTGGCGCGACCGGGCACCTTGTACCACGGCATCCAGGGCGGCCGTGCGTCGGCGGGCGGACCCTTCTGGTCCATGTCGACGCGGCCGTCGGTTGTGCAGACACGCACACGCGTCAGCACGTTGATGATGAAGCGCAGCCGTTCTTCGCCGTGCAGGCTCTCGTCCCATCGGTCGGGCTCATCGCCATACATCGAGCCGAGCACGGCGCGGGGATCACGCTGCAGCGCGGCCGAGACCTCGCTTGCGAGCTGCCAGGCATGCTGCGCGTGCCATTGCGGCACGAGGCCCGCGTGCACCAGCAGTTCGTCGTGCGCGCTGTCGTAGTTCGCGAGCGGTCGCTCGATCAGCCAGCCAAGCAGCGCGTCCCGATCGCTGGCGGCGAGCACGTCATCCAGCGTGTCGCCGCGCCGCAGTCGCTGTCCAGGCACGAAGGCGACAGCCAGCAAGTGCAGGTCGTGATTCCCGAGCACGACGACCGCGTTGGCGGCGAGCGAGCGCACGCGACGGAGCGTTGCCAGGGATTGCGGTCCGCGATTGACCAGATCGCCGGTGAACCACAGCAGGTCGCGGTCGATATTGAAATGGATGCGTTGCAGCAGCTCGTCGAGTTCGGCGCAGCAGCCCTGCACGTCGCCGATTGCCCAGCGTGCCATGCCGCGAATCGCAGCCTTTAGTGCAGCAGGCCCGGCTTCGCGAGCCGGAAGGCGGGAATTGGTGCGTCGAACTGTTGACCATCATCGCCCAGCATCTGGTAGCTGCCGTGCATCGCGCCGACCGGCGTTTCGAGCACGGCGCCGCTCGAGTAACGAAAACCCTGGCCAGGCTGCAGATGCGGCTGTTCGCCGACCACTCCCTCGCCGCGCACTTCCTGCACGCGTCCATTCGCGTCGGTGATGACCCAGTGTCGCGTCAGCAGCTTGGCCGGAACCTCGCCGGCATTGCGCAGTGTCACCGTGTACGCGAATACGTAGCGGTGTTCGGACGGAGCGGATTGGTCCTCGAGATACATGCTCTCGACGTCGACATTGATCTGGTGGCGGCCATCCACTAGCGCACGCGCATCGCCAGCACGTCGCAGGGTGCGCCATGCAGCACGGTGTCTTCGGTGAGATTGACGAGAATGGATAATCCGTGGCGCTCGCGGCAACCGAGAACGATCAGGTCGGCGTTCAGTTCGCGCGCCTGGCGCAGGATCTCGGCCTTGACGTTACCGGTGGCGACGCGGCAGTCGTCGCTGGCGACTCCTAAGGCCGCGGCCAGCGCCTGCATCTGCTCGTGAGCGCGGGTGATGACGCGATCGTCGATCTGCACCACCGGCACGAGCGCATCGCTCATGGGCTCGACCGGCACGAACTCGATCACGTGCAGCAAGCGCAGCTGGGCCTGCCACTGGCGCGCGAGCTCGACGCTCTTCGCGGCAATGGCGCGGCTTTGATCGCTCAGGTCGATGGCGACCAGCAGTTGGCGGTAATCGCTCATGGGCCTAGTGAATCCTCATGGGCCTAGTGAATCACAGCGCGGCGGCGCCCGCCACTGCCTGCGCCAGGCGGCCGAAATCATCGGCGGCCAGCGTCTCGGCGCGCGCCCCCGGGTCGATGCCGGCAGCGGCAATCTGCGCGGCGCTCAGCAGGCCGCCGAGCGCGTTGCGCAGCGTTTTGCGGCGCTGGCCGAACGCCGCGGCCACGACAGCGCTGAACTGCGGCAACGTCGACCACAGCGGCGGGTCGGCGCGCATTGCGAGCCGCACGATGGCCGACCACACTTGCGGCGGTGGTCGAAAAGCGCCAGGACCGATATCCATGAGTTTCGTGGCGTGCACACGCGGCGCGAGCATGACGCCCAGGCGCCCATATTGCCGGTTGCCGGGCACGGCGACGATGCGATCCACGACTTCCTTTTGCAACATGAAGTGCATGTCGACAATGTCGTGGCTCGCGTCGAGCAAGCGGAACAGCAGCGGAGTTGAAATGTTGTAGGGGAGATTGCCGACGACGCGAAGTTTCTGGCCACGCTCGCGGGCCAGCGCGGTGAAGTCGAATTCGAGCGCATCTCCCTCGTGGATGCGCAACGCGGGCCGCTCGGCGTAGCGCTCGCGCAACGCGGCGGCGAGATCGCGGTCGATTTCAATGATGTCGAGCGCACCGGCCTGCTCAAACAGCGGTTCGGTCAGTGCGCCGGGCCCAGGCCCGATCTCGACCAATGCCTCGCCACTGCGCGGCGCAATCGCGGTGACGATGCGCCCGATCACTGCCGGGTCATGCAGGAAATGCTGGCCGAAGCGCTTGCGCGGGCGCATCGAAATGGATCAGCGCGCGAGCTTGCCCGCGGCCAGCGACACCGCGAGATCGATCGCGGCGCGCAAGCTCCCCGCGTCCGCGGACCCAACGCCTGCGAGATCGAGCGCCGTTCCGTGATCGACCGAGGTCCGGATGATCGGCAGGCCGAGCGTCACGTTGACGGCGCCGCCGAAGCCGGCGTGCTTGAGCACCGGCAATCCCTGGTCGTGGTACATCGCCAGCACGGCGTCGTAGGGCTCGAGATTTTGCGCGACAAACAGCGTATCGGCTGGTAACGGTCCGCTTACTTCGAGGCCCAGCGAGCGAGCCTGTTGCAACGCCGGTTCGATGACTTGCTGCTCTTCGTGTCCGAGGTGCCCGCTCTCGCCGGCGTGCGGATTGAGTCCGCACACCGCGATGCGTGGGTGCGCAAGTCCGAACAGTTCGCGCAATCCCCGATCGAGCACTCGCAGCACGGAGAGGAGCCCTGGCTGCGTGATCGCATCGGGCACGGCACGCAGCGGCAAGTGTGTCGTCGCCAGCGCGACGCGCAGCTTGCCCGCGACCAACAGCATGACAGGCAACGGCGCGCCGCACAGCGAGGCGAGGTATTCGGTGTGGCCCATGAAGGGCAGGCCCGCCTCGGCGATGATGCTCTTCTGCACCGGCGCGGTAACAAGGGCCGCGAACTCGCCGCGCATGCAGCCTTCTGCCGCGCGATCGATCAGCCGCAGCACCCACGGCGCATTGCGTACGTCGAGCTCGCCTGGCACGGCTGCGTGCGCCAGTGGCTCGTGCAGCAGCGTGAGTTCTCCGGCCGCGCGAGTTGGCGCCTGTGCCGGCTGGTACTCGCGAAGTGTGCATGCGATGCGCAGCAGGCGCGCGCGCTCCTGCAGCAGCGCGCGGTCGGCCAGGCACACCAACGGATATTCGCGCCGTTGCTGCGCGATCGCGAGGCACAGGTCGGGCCCGATGCCGGCGCTCTCGCCACAGGTCAGCGCGATCGGTGCAGTCTGTTCAGGCGCAGCTGGATCGGGCGCGGCGCTCACGACTGATCTTCGGGCTCGCGCCGTCAGAGCCGCAGTTCGACGTAGGCCTCGTCGCGCAGCTGCTGCAGCCAGATTTCCGTGGCCTCATCGACGCGGCTCTCGCGCAGCTGCCCGAACGCCTGTTCGCGTTCGGCTGTTGCCGTGTTGTCGAAGTCGCGTCGGCCGAGCATCTGCACGATGTGCCAGCCGTATTGCGTCTTGAACGGCTCGCTGATTTCACCGTCCTTGAGTGCGTCGGCCTGGCGGGCAAATTCCGGCACGAAAGTCTCGAGCGGAGTCCAGCCCAGGTCGCCGCCTTCGACGGCCGAGCCCGGATCGGCCGAACTGGTCTTGGCGAGAACGGCGAAGTCGGCGGTTCCGGCAAGGATCTGCGCGCGCATCGTCGCGAGCTTCTGCTGCACGGTCGCGTCGTCTTCTACTTCGCTGGTCTTCAGCAAGATGTGCCGCAGGTGCGTTTGCTTGATGATCTGCGTGGCGGTGTTGGTGCGCACCTCGTTGAGCCTCACGATATGGAAGCCGCTGCCGGTCTGCATGACATCGCTCACGTCACCCGGCTTCATGCGCGGCACGACATCGGCGAGGAAGGTCGGCAGCGCCGGCCCCTTGAGCCAGCCGAGGGCGCCGCCTTCGAGCGCCGTCTGGCTGTTCGAATAGGCGATGGCGAGCTTCGCGAAATCCTCACCGGCCTTCGCCCGCCGGTATACGTCCTGCGCCCGCTCGCCGGCCTGCTGAAGCTGTGCCGGCGTCGCATTTTCGGGGATGGCGATGAGGATGTGCGAGAGGTTGTACTCGGTCGAGCCGGAGGGATGCTTCGCCTCGCGCTCCAGGTACTGGTCGATTTCGCGCGGGGTGACCGTGATGTGCTGGAGCACGTCACGCTGGCGCAGGAGCGTGAGCGTGAGCTCCCGGCGCATCTGATCGCGATAGGTCGTGTAATCGATGCCCTGGGATGCGAGCGTATCGGGCAGCTGCGAGAGTGTGAGACCGTTGCGCTGTGCCACCTCCTGCAGCGCGCTGTTCAGCGCCTCATCAGGCACCTTGATGCCCGCATGCTCGGCGTGTTGCATCTCGACCTGCTGCAGGATGAGGCGCTCGAGCACCTGCTTGCGCAGCACGTTTTCCGGGGGCAGCTCGAGCTTCTGGGCGCGC
>JBOHZW010000044.1:0-2450 GCA_050738715.1 Steroidobacteraceae bacterium
TGCCGCCGCTCCGCGCGCGGCGCGAGGACATTCACGATCTGTTGCGCCACTACCTGACGGTGGCGGCGCAGGAACTCGCCGTCGAGCCGAAGACGCTCGAGCCCGCGGCGATCGACCGGCTCACTGCTTATGACTGGCCCGGCAACGTGCGTGAGCTCGTGAATTTCTGCCGGCGCGCAACGGTGCTCGCACCCGGCAGCGAGATTCACGTCGCCGATTTGCCTGCCGCCGTCACGGGCTCGACCGAAGGCGTGTCGGCTCCGATTGACTGGACCAGCCTGCTTGGCGATTGGGCGCGGCAACGCGCTGCGGAATCCGGCGGCAAGGCACTGCTCGATGACGCATTGCCGGAGTTCGAGCGCACGCTGATCCGCGTCGCACTCGCGCACACGCGCGGACATCGCCAGGAAGCGGCAAAGCTCCTCGGCTGGGGACGCAACACATTGACGCGCAAGATGCGCGAGCTCGGCATGAACGACGGCGAGGCGGTCTAGCTTCCGGTGGGTGCTGCCGGCGTCGCCCCGTCGCGAGGGATGAAGATCCACAGCAGGATGTAGAACAGCAGGCCTACGCCGAAGTAGAACACCGTTGCGCAGAAGATCACGCGCCAGGCCCACGACGGCAGTCCGGTGTGCGCACCGAGTCCGCCACACACGCCGCCGATCACGCGATCGGAGGCCGACAACGTCAGGCGATGCAGGAACCCATTGTGCGGCGCGCTGCTCGTTCCGGCGCTGCCCGTAGCGGAACTGCCGCCGGCCAGTGCGTGGGCCTTCGCCTGCGCATACTCGGCTTCGCTCAGCGCGCCGCTGGCACGCATTTTTTCCAGTCGTTCAAGTTCGTCGGTGATACTCATGGTGTATTAACTCCCGAGGGTGCCGACAAGTTGCTGGAAATTCGTCAATCCGTTGTCGGCCAGATGGCCGGCCAGGCCGCGGTTGATCCCGGGGCAGATCAGGGGGTCGTAGAACAACGCGGTGCCGACGCCGACCAGGCTCGCGCCGGCGATGAAGAATTCGAGGGCGTCGGCGGCATTGCAGATGCCGCCCTGGCCGATGATCGGGATGTTGTGCGGGCCCGCGACCTCATGAACTTCGCGCACCTTGAGCAGCGCGATCGGCTTGATCGCCGGGCCGGACAATCCACCCTGGCCGTTGCCAAGCACCGGCTTGCGCGTGCGCACGTCGATCGCCATCCCCATCACGGTGTTGATGACGGCGAAGGCGTCTGTGCCGGCATCGATGCAGCGGCGCGCGTTGTCGCGGATGTCCGTCTGGTTCGGCGACATCTTCGTGATCAGCGGCTTCTTCGTCACTGCGCGGCACGCGGCCACGACGCGCGCCGACATCTCCGGTACATTGCCGAACTGCACTCCGCCTTCCTTGACGTTCGGGCAGGAGATATTGATCTCGATGGCATCGATCGGCGAATCATCGAAACGCCGCGTCACCTCGACATACTCCTCGATGGTCGAGCCGCAGGCGTTGGCGAAGAAACGCGTCTCGCTGAAATCGAGCGTTGGCAGGATATTGCGCACCACCGCATCGACGCCGGGGTTTTGCAGGCCGATCGCGTTCAGCATCCCCAGGTATGTTTCGGCGACCCGATGCGGCGGATTGCCAAGGCGCGGCGCTCCGGTCGTTCCCTTCAGCACGATGGCGCCGACATCGCGGTTGGAAAATCCCGCGACGCGCGTGTATTCCTCGCCGAAGCCGACGCAGCCCGAGAGCAGCACGATGGGCGAGTCGAGCGTCAGTCCGCAGAACGCGGTCTTCAATGACGGATCCGGGCCGACGGGCGCAGCAGATGCAGCGGAGGTGGCACTCATGACCACGCATTATCGCCTGAAACAGCGCCATGTTTGAGGTGATTCTGTACCAGCCGGAGATCCCGCCGAACACCGGCAACATCATCCGGCTGTGCGCCAACACCGGCGCGCGCCTGCACCTGATCGAACCGCTGGGTTTTGGCCTCGAACAGCGCGAGTTGCGCCGCGCCGGACTCGACTACGCCGAACTGGCGAACGTGCGCGTGCACCGGTCCCTCGCCGAGTGCATGACGACGCTGGCCAACGCGCGGCTGTATGCCGTCGAAACCGGCGGCACACGCCGCTACAGCGAGGCGAGCTTCCAGCAGGGTGATGCGCTGCTGTTCGGATCCGAAACGCGCGGCCTGCCGGCGGATGTAGTGGCGGCCATCGCGCCTGAAAACAGGCTCGCCATTCCGATGCGCGCGGGCAACCGAAGCCTGAACCTGTCGAATGCGGTGGCACTTGTTGTCTACGAGGCGTGGCGGCAGCAATCGTTCGCCGGTTGCACTGCGGCGGCGTCGGACCAGCCTGGCTTCGATCTGGGCAGGCGTTAGTCAAACTCCGGCCTGATAGGCCGCAACATCAATCCCTTCACGACCTGGTCGGCGCTCATGCCGTCGTACAGCACGGCGTGCAGGCC
>JBOHZW010000045.1:0-2787 GCA_050738715.1 Steroidobacteraceae bacterium
CGCTCGAGCGCTTCGATTGCAGCCGCGCCCGATGCAACGCGCGTAGTGGCGCCGGCCTCACGGAGCCGGCGCTCGAGCTCGGCCGCGGCTTCGGGTTGCTCCATGGCAGCGACGTCGGGACGGTGGCGCAGGCACAGCTCGGCGAGCTTGCGCGCATCGCCGCGCGCCGCCAACGACACGACGCGATAGGTATCCGGATGCCGCTCGAGCACATCAAGCGTGTTGCGCCCGATGCTTCCGGTCGCGCCGAGAATGGCAACACCGATCATGCTGCGATGCCCATCCACATGATTCCGGCGCAGACCACGGGCGTGCTTGCGAGCACGCTATCGATGCGATCGAGCACGCCACCGTGGCCCGGGAACAACCGGCCGCTGTCTTTCAGGCCGCTGGCCCGCTTGAACATGCTTTCCGTCAGGTCGCCGACCACGGAAAACGCAGCGGCGGCAAGGCACAGCGGCACGAAACGAGCAAGAGGCACTGCGAACCAACGGCTACCGGCCACGGCGAGCACGGATGCGAACAGCATGCCGCCGAGCACGCCTTCCCAGGTCTTGCCCGGTGAGATCTGTGGCGCGAGCTTCACGCGGCCGAAGAATCGGCCGACGAAATAAGCGCCCGTATCCGCCGCAAATGCGAGCGCCATGACGAACAGCGCCCAGTGCGCGCCGCGCGGCCAGACCTCGAGCATGCGCGTGAGCGCGACCCAGGTCGGCACGAGCGCGAACAATCCCGCGGCCGCGACCGCCCAGGAATTGGCGCGCTGCGGCCACAGCAGCAACCACGCGAGCGCCGCGAGCCACCACGCGACGCTCACGTCCATCAATAGCGTGAATGCCGCGGCATCGACCAGCCAGACGCGGGCCGCCATTGCCAGCAGCGCGACCAGCAGCACGAAACCAAGGCGCGCCGCGTGCGGCGCGGTGCTGAGGAACGCGGACCACTCCCACGCGCCGGCAGCGATGAACAGGGCGATCAGCGCGCGCGACAACCACGTTGGTCCGAGCAGCAGCACACCGAGCAGCACTGCCGCCAGCATCAACGCGGTGATGATGCGCGTGCGCATCAGGATGGAGCTTGCGTGGCCGTGAGGCCAAAGCGCCGTTGCCGCCCGGCAAAGTGCCGCAGCGCCAGCTCGAAATCGTCGGCGGAAAAATCCGGCCACAGCGTGTCGGTGAAGTACAGCTCCGCGTACGCCAGGTTCCACAGCAGGAAGTTGCTGATGCGCTGCTCGCCACCGGTGCGGATGAACAGGTCGGGATCGGGCAGGCCCGCCAGTGCGAGCCCGCTCGCGAAGTCGTCCGCCGTCAGGCGCTTGCTGTCGAGCTCACCTTTCACACAGCGGGCCGCGACGCGACGCGCCGCAACCAGGATGTCCTGCCGGCCGCCGTAGCTCACCGCCAGCTGCAGGCTCAGGCGGGTGTTGCCGGCCGTCGCGGCGGTTGCTTCGCCTGCGCGCACGCTGACGCGCGATTCCAGCGCATCGAGCTCGCCGATGAAGCGCAGCCGCACTCCGTTCTTGTGCAGCATCGGCAGTTCCTTATCGAGCGCGTTGCAGAAAAGATCCATGATGCCGGTCACCTCATCGGCCGGCCGCGCCCAGTTTTCGCTGCTGAACGCAAACAGCGTCAGCGCCTCGATGCCGTGGCGCACCGACTCCTCGATGACAGTGCGCACCGGCCCGAGACCGGACTGGTGTCCGGCATTGCGCGTGCGCCCCTGCCCCAGCGCCCAGCGGCCGTTGCCATCCATGACGATGGCCACGTGACGCGGCAGCGGAGGCGCGGCGGCACTCAGGCCGCTAGGCAATGGCTCCATGGCGTATTGAGTTTCGAACAGGCGCTAAACCTGCAGGATCTCTTTCTCTTTCGCCGCCAGCTGCTGGTCAATCTCGGCGACGAACCGGTCGGTGAGTTTCTGGATCTCGACTTCCGCCTTGCGCTCATCGTCTTGCGAAATTTCCTTTTCCTTGAGCAGTTCCTTGATGTCGGCGAGCACGTCGCGTCGCACGTTGCGCACGCTGACGCGTGCGCTCTCTGCATCCTGCCGCACCACCTTGGTGATGTCGCGGCGCCGTTCCTCGGTCAGCGGCGGCAACGGAATCCGGATCACCGAACCCGCGGTCATCGGCGTCAATCCCAGGTCCGATTTATGGATTGCTTTTTCGATCGGGCTGACCATGGTCTTTTCCCACGGCGAGACCACCAGCGTGCGCGCATCCTCGACGCTGATGTTGGCGACCTGGTTCAGCGGCATGTCGGCGCCGTAATAGTCGACCTTCAGGTGTTCGACGAGGCTCGGGTGCGCGCGACCGGTGCGCATTTTCTTCAGGTCCGCCTGGAATATCTGCACGCATTTCTGCATGCGTACCGTGGCGTCTTTCTTCAGGTCATCAATCATGATCGTACTCCCCCATCACGGTCAGCTGCGCAGAGCCAGCCTGCGCTTCGCGTCGCAACGTTGCATGGCAGGCCCGAGCATATTGTTTTCCGGGAACGCAGTGAACCCATCCATGGGGGCTCCGGCCGCGCCATCCATGGCGCGGATGGTCCCGGAAAACAATATGCTCGGGCCTGCCATGCGATGCCGCATGCCGTAGAGCAGTCTGGCTCCGCGCAGTTATTCGCACTGCAGCAGTTCGATCCGCGCGCGAACAACTGAGTCCCACGCATGGGGCCGGCGCCGTCACGCTGACTTCCGACGAATGACGCGCGCGCAGCGAAACGTAAACGCGTGGAGGCGAAGCTCCGAGCCCGATATCTCTGGTCGGGACCGTCCGCGCCATGG
>JBOHZW010000046.1:0-12339 GCA_050738715.1 Steroidobacteraceae bacterium
CTTCAATACGCGCCGTGATGAAACTGAGGTCGTCGCCATCGGCATCGATGACCTTGCGGTCGGCGATGAGCCGCACGCGCGCCGGCGGCCCCGTGGTCGCCATCTCGTCGCGGGCGACTTCGGCGCCATGATTGCGCGCCACCGCCCTCAGCACACCCGGTTGGTACGGCACCTGCCACAGCAAGCGATATCTGCTCGGAAATGACAGCGTTTCGCTGACGTTGCGCCCGACCGGCAACATCACCGGCGTCGTGCGTGTCTTCTGCACGCCGAGCGAGGTGCCGTTGAGGAACAGTTCCACTGCATCGGCGTTCGAATAAACCATGACCGGGATCGGTTGGCCTTCATGCCCGGCCCAGTTCCAGTGCGGCAGCACGTGCACCATTGGCGTGCTGGTCCAGACGCTCTGGTACAGGTAGTAGCGGTCTTTCGGAAAGCCAGCCAGGTCGACCATGCCGAAATAGCTGCTGCGCGCCGGCCAATCGTGGCTATCGGGGTGATCGAAGTACGGCGTCGGCTCGCCGATGTAGTCGAACCCGGTCCACACGAATTCGCCCAACAGGCGCGGAATGCGCTGTTGCGCGTCGAACTCCACGTCCGGGCAATAGGCCCATGGCGGGGCGATGATGTCGTAGCTGCTGATCTGCAACGACGCGTGCTTTTCGTATTTCTCGAGCGGCAGGTGATAGACGCCGCGCGAGCTGACGCACGAAGCGGTTTCCGAGCCGTAGATGATCCAGTCCGGGTGCGCATCGAGAATGCGCTGGTAGCGCGTCGGCGAATAGTTGAAGCCCGGTATGTCCACTTCGTCGGCGAGCTTGTTGCGTATGGCATCGTCCGGATTGTTGAATGCCGATGTGGTCGGCCGCGTCGGGTCTTCGGCGTGGAAGAATCCGGTCAGTCGGCGCGCTTCTTTCCAGCCGTCGGCGCTACCTTGCTCGGGAATCTCGTTGCCGATGCTCCACATGATGATGCTCGGATGATTGCGATCGCGCTGCACCATGTCGTGCACGTCACGCTCCGACCATTCGTCGTAGTGCTTGCTGTAGCCGTTCACGACTTTCGGAATCCGCCACATGTCGAAGGCTTCGTCCATGACCAGGAGCCCGAGCCGATCGGCGAACTCAAGCAACTCGGGCGAAGGCGGGTTGTGGCTGGTGCGGATCGCATTGACGCCCGCGCTTTTCATGATCTGCAATTGCCGCTCGGTGGCGCGGCGATTGACGGCGGCACCCAGCGCGCCCAGGTCGTGGTGCAGGCATACCCCATGCAGGCGGATAGACTTGCCATTGAGCAGGAAACCCCGTTGCCGATCGAAGGCGATGCTGCGGATGCCGAACGGTGTCACGTAACGATCGACCACTGCGCCATCCGCGATCACCTCGGTCACCAGCGAGTACAGGTAAGGCCGATCGATGTCCCACAACGCGGGATGGTCGACTTCAAGCGTTGCAGCAATCGTCTGCGTGTTCGTGGCCGCGATTTCGGCTGGCGTAGACACTTGCGCGACCTGCGCGCCGCCTGCATCGACAATCATCGAGCGGATCGACGCAGTCGCCGCTGCGTCGCCCCGGTTGCGCAGCTGCGTTTGCACGACGACCGTCGCGTGCGCGTCGCTCACCTGTGGCGTCGTGACGTAGGTGCCCCAGCGCGCCACGTGCACCGGGCCCGTGATCCCGAGCCACACGTTGCGGTAAATACCGGCGCCCGGATACCAGCGCGACGCATTCGGCTCGGGAGCGACGCGCACGGCGAGCACATTCGGTTGTCCGTCCCAGCGCAGGTCGGCAGTGAGATCGACGTTGAAGCCGATGTAACCGTACGGCCGGCCGCCGAGTTCCTTGCCGTTCAACCAGACGCGCGCATTCGCCATCGCACCGTCGAACTCCACGCTGACGAAGCGACGCTGCACGCTCGCCGGCAACGTGAAGGTCTTGCGATACCAACCGATGCCCGACACCGGCAGCGCGCCGGTGTGCGGGTTCAGCTTTGCATCGAAGGGCCCGTCGATCGCCCAGTCGTGCGGCAGCCGCAGCATTGTCCACGCCGCATCGTTAAACAACGGCAGCTGCGCGTCCGGCGCGTCGCCGAGGTGGAAGCGCCAACCCTCGTTGAAACTGGCGCGGCGCGCGTCGCCGGACGCTGGCGGTGTGGCTGCAGTGAGCGCCGGCAACACCAGGCACAGCACCAACGCGGTCCATGACACGAATGTTTTTCGGGCGTCCTGCTTCACGTGGCTATTCATGGAAGGCCTCCACTCCAATGCGCTGGCCAGTAAGGAAGGCGTCGGCCACCAGCATCAGCGGTGATAAATCGGTATCGGATGTTTTGGCGCGAATCAACTCCGCGAACTGCGCGTACAAGCGCGAGTACTCAGTCGCCTGCCGCACGGCGACGGCTTGCCTGTCGATATGCAGCACGCTCGCGCCCTTCGAGAGCTTCAGGTGCCCGTCGTCAGTTTCGACCTCGATGTCCCAGCTTTCGGCGCCGGACTGGCGAAAATCCAGTTCCATGTGAATCGGCGCACCGCGCATGTCGCTGAGTTCGAGCGTCGCGGCAATCGGACATTCACAATTCGAAGGAAACGAAAGAATCGCACTTTGCACTACGAGGGTGCCGGGCAGGATGCGCGTCAGGATCGACAATGCATTGATGCCCGGGTCGAACACGCCGAGGCCGCCGGCCTTCCAGATCCACGTTTGCCCTGGATGCCATTTGCGCACGTCTTCCTTCCAGCTGACAGAAACGCGCACGATGCGGCGCGTTGACAGCCATTCGCGCGCCGGCTCGACGCCGTTTGCATGACGCGAATGCCAGGAGGCGAGCAGCGTCACGCCGCTGTCCGCCGCCAGCGCGACGAGCTCGCGCACTTCGCTGAGCGTGGCGCCTGGCGGTTTTTCAAGCAGCACATGGCAGCCGTGGGCGAGCGCCTGGCGGGCGATGCCAAAGCGCACCTGCGGCGTCGTGCACAACGCGACCGCCGCGACATCGGGGCGGGCATCGAGCAGGGAGCCAATGTCGGGAAAACTTGGCACATGTTCGAGCGCGTTGTGCGGACTCGCCGTCGCAACCAGCGTGAAGGCGTCGCTGGCAGCGAGCGAGGGCACGTGCTGGTCACGCGCGATCTTTCCGAGGCCGACAATCGCAATTGAAATCGGGTTCGTCATCGCTCTCCTCGGGAAACTATACTGGTCACCATGAGTGGCATTGCTTCAAGAGTAGCGCTCGTCACGGGCGCCGGCAGTGGCATCGGCGCGGCGGTGAGCGCAGGGCTCGCGCGCGCGGGATTTTCCGTGGTACTCGCCGGTCGGCGCGCGGAGCCGCTCGATGCCGTGTGCGCGGACATCACGCGCGCGGGGGCCAAAGCCTGGGCCATGACGGTCGACGTCGCCAGTGAACAATCGGTGTGCGCATTGTTCGCGCGAATCCAGGCGCAATACGGGCGGCTCGACGTGCTGTTCAACAACGCGGGCGCCAGCCACTCCGCCGCGCCGCTCGAAGACCTGCCGCGCGACGAGTGGCAGCGCGTGCTCGACATCAACCTGACCGGCGCATTCCTGTGCACGCAACAGGCCTTTTCAATGATGAAGCGCCAGGCGCCGCGCGGTGGCCGCATCATCAACAACGGCTCGGTGTCGGCCGAGACGCCGCGCCCGCAGTCGGTTGCTTACGCCGCCAGCAAACATGGCTTGACGGGACTCACGCGGGCCACCGCACTCGAGGGACGGGCACACGATATCGGCTGCGGGCAGATCAACATCGGCAACGTTGCCACCGCTATTGGCGCCGAACTCGGCACCGGCACGATGCAAGCGGACGGTTCGATCGCGACTGAGCCAACGATGGACGTCAACGACGTGGTCAAGGCGGTCGTGTACATGGCCTGCCTGCCGCTGACCGCCAACGTGTTGTCGATGACGGTCATGGCTACGCGGATGCCGCTGGTCGGGCGCGGCTGACGCCGCTCTTGCGCCGGCGCGTTTGCGCCGGCTCTTCGTGCCCGACGATCAGGTCGAGCGCTTCCTGGATCATCCTGCGCATCGCTTCGGCGGCGACGGTTGGCCGGCCCGCAATGATCGCATCGGCCACGCGCTTGTGGTCGGCGACGCTGGCGAGCTTCACGCCCTTGTAGCGGTTCGTCGTGCGGATGCTGAATCTCAGCGCCGTGGAGGTCAGTTCGGTGAGTTGTGCGTAGAAGCGGTTCCTGCTCGCATGCAGCACCGCCACGTGGAAAGCAATATCGGAAGCGAGCGGATCATCCTCGCCGCGCTCCGCAGCGCGCATGCGCTCGATCGCATCTCGCACAGCCTGCTTTTCGGCAGGACCGGCCGCGGTGGCCGCGAGCGCCGCGGCCAGCGGCTCGATGGCGAGCCGTACCTCGGTGAATTCCGTGAGCAGCGTCGGCGAGAACTTCCGTTCGAGCAGCCAACCGAGAATATCCGGGTCGAGGAGATTCCAGCGCGATTCGGGTTGTACCCACGTGCCCTGGCGCGGGCGCGCGCCGAGCAAGCCCTTGGCGGTAAGCATCTTCACCGCTTCGCGCAGCGCCGTGCGGCTGGCGCCGTACTGCCGGCACAACTGCGCCTCGACCGGAAAAGGATTGCGGTCGGAATAGGTGCCGGTGACGATCGCGACACCCAGGTCCTGGACGATGCTGCTGGTTAGATTCTGGCCGAGGCCGCGCGAAATCATGGTCGGTATTCTTCCTCTGGCAATCCCTTGAATGGGGTCTGGTAAACGAACACATCGCCTGCATGCGGTTCGCTTTGCAGCGCGGCGGCGTCGAGATTTTCACGCGCCGAGGTGATGAACATCAGATCGAGCCCAGGCCCGCCGAAGCAGACACAGGTGACTTGGCTTGCCGGCAACGAGACGCGTAAATCTTCGTGTCCATCCGGTGTGTAGCGCACCACACTCGAACCGCCCCACTGCGCGCTCCACATGCAACCATCGGCATCGACGGTAGCACCGTCGGGAACAGCCGGCGCTGCTGTGCGCGCAAACAGATGCGGCGCAGCCAGCGTTCCGGTGGTCGCGTCCATTTCGTAGGTATTGATCGTGTGCGTCGGAGAATCCGCGAAGTACAGCTGCGATCCGTCCGGGCTCATGCACAGGCCGTTTGAAATCAGCACGTCGGTGACATGGCAGCGCAACCCGTGCGTGGCGTCATAGGAATAGAGCTTGCCGACCGGCGATCGCGGCGCCAGGTCCTGCATCGTGCCGGCCCAGAATCGACCGCGACGGTCGACGCGTCCATCATTGAAGCGCATATTCGGGCGCGACACGTCCGGCCGGGTCAGCCAGGTCACTTCCTTCGAAGCCGGTTCGTAGATGGCAATGCCGCTTGCGAATGCGGTGATCAGCCGATCGGACCCGGTGATTAGTCCAAACGAGCCGATGCGTTCCGGTGCGGGCAGCATCTGGCGCTGGTGCGTGGCCCAATCAAATCGGTACAGCCGGCTGCGCTGGATATCGGTCCACCAGAGCGCCTGCCGGCGCCAGTCCCACAGCACGCCTTCACCGGTGGTATCGCCGGCTGGGATGATCTCGATCAGCTTGATGTCGGACGTGGAACGCGCCATGGCTCAACCACCGGCGCCCGCAAGTGCCTGCACCAGTTTGCGTGCGCGCGCCTCGATCTCGGCCAGCGAGTATTCCGGCTTGAAGATTTCGGACCCGAAACCGAAACCGTCGGCGCCCGCGCTGACCCATGCGCCGAGATCGGCCGCACCCACGCCGCCAACCGGATACACGCGCGTAGCCTTGGGCAGCACCGATTTCAGCGCACGCAGGTGTGCGGGGCCATAGCTGATGGCCGGGAAAAGTTTCAATTCCTTCGCACCGGCGTCGATCGCCTGGAAGGCTTCCGTGGCTGTCGCTACGCCGGGCATCACCGCCATATCCAGGTGCAGCGCATGCCGGATCACGTCTGGATTGCAATTGGGCGCAACGATCAGGCGACCGCCCGCGGCACGCGTGTTCTCGACGTCGGCGGCGTTGAGCACGGTGCCAGCGCCGACGATGCAATCGCGGAGCTGGAGTGCTGCCAGCGCCGCAATGCTGGCGAACGGCTCCGGGGAATTGAGCGGCACTTCGATGCAGCGGATGCCGCAGCCATGCAGCGCATGGGCGACCTGCACGATGGTTGCCGGCGTAACGCCCCGAAGGATCGCGACCAGCGTGCGTGTCTCAGGCTTCATACGCCGCCTCCGCAACCGCTGTTGCGCGATGGATCAGCGCCAAGCCGGCGAGTGCCGCCGCTTCGCCATCGATATTGCGAGGCCTTGCGCCAAACGCCGCCAGTGCCTGCGCGTACAAGCGTGTCAGTTGCGGCGTGCCGATCACGTGCACCTCCGGGGCGGTGCCCGGCGCCATGAGGCGCAGTGCGCTATGCGCGTCGCTCCCGATCACGAGTCCGGACATGAATGCGCTCGCATCCTGCGGCGCCAGGTCATCACTCAACCGGCGACTGCGGCACTGGAAGATCCGTTGCATCAGGTCGGCCTGCGGAAAGCGCCGCACCTGTTCAAGGCCGCGCGCAAAGCCGGCGCCATCACCCGGGTCGGCCGCCCGCATCGGCGCGGCCGCATCGCTGACCAGTACCGAATGCCGGGCGAGAATGGCGTAGAGCTCACCCGCGGGCGCGGTCAGGAAATCACCGATGACGCCGTCTGTGATCGCCACCCATTTGGTGTGCGTACCTGGCAGGCACAGTAGTTGTCGTCCACTGCGCAGCGCGCCATCAAGCTGCAGCGCGCCGAGGATCTGCGTTTCTTCGCCGCGCATGACATCCGGCGCATCGAGCCGGTTCCTGCATGACAGGCCCGGCACGATGCGCACGCGGCCGCCATCGGGTGTGACGCACGCTGCCGCGATCTGATCGGCGCTTGCGGGGCAGGGAACATAGGGCACCTGCGTCCAGCCAATGCTCGAGCCGACCATCCCGCACAACACGATGGGCAGGTCGCCATGTTCGTGCTGCCAGTCGGATACCAGTGATGACAGTACGCGCGGAAATGGCGCATCGACTGCGGCGGCGCCCGGTCCGGATTTTCTATCGAGCGCCTTGCCCTCATCGCTGCACAGGAACAGGCGCAGGTTACTCGTGCCCCAGTCGCCGGCAATGGCGGCGGGCCGCGTCATCAATGCGATTCCCGCTCGACCGTACTGCCGCTGGCGCCCGCTAGAAAATCGAAATCGCAGCCGCGGTCCGCCTGCGTAACGTGCTCGGTGTAGAGGCGATAGTAGCCGCGCGTATATTTCGCCGCGCCCTGACGCGCGCGCCACGCTTCCAGGCGCGCGGCGATTTCGCGCTCCGGTACCAGCAGTTCGAGACGGCGATTCGGCCCGTCGAGCAGGATCTCATCGCCGTTGCGCACCACCGCGAGCGGCCCGCCCGCCGCCGCCTCGGGTGCGACGTGCAGTACGACCGTGCCGAATGCGGTGCCACTCATGCGCGCATCGGAAATACGCACCATGTCCTTGATGCCTTTTTCGAGGAGCTTGCGCGGCAGCGGCATGTTGCCGACTTCCGGCATGCCCGGATAACCCCGCGGCCCGCAGCCCTTGAGCACCAGTACGCTGTCGGCATCGACCTCGAGTGCCGGATCATCGATGCGCGCGTGCAGATCCTCGATCGATTCGAACACCACCGCGCGGCCGCGGTGCGTGCACAACGAACCCTCGGCCGCGCTGGGCTTCATGACCGCGCCACCGGGACAGAGGTTTCCGCCCAGCACCCAGATACCGGACGCAGGCTTGACCGGCGCGGCAAGCGTGCGGATAACCTCGCGGTTGAAGCATTCGGCCCCTGCAAAACTTTCGCCAAGCGTCTTGCCCGTCAGCGTCGGGGCACTCGTCTCGAGCAACGACTCGATTTCCTTCATGACAGCCGGAAGTCCGCCGGCATAGTGCAGATCTTCCATCAGGAATTTCCCCGAGGGCTGCAAGTCGACGAGCAGCGGCACTCCAGCCGACAGCCGATCGAAGTCCGTGAGCGCCAATGGCACGCCGACGCGCCCGGCCAGCGCCAGCAGGTGCAGCACCGCGTTCGTAGAGCCACCAATCGCCGCGAGCGTGCGCACCGCGTTGTGAAATGCGGCGCGCGTCAGCAGTTTCGACAGGCGCAAATCATCGTGCACCATGCGCACGATGAGGCGGCCGCTCTCGTGCGCGATCAACCGGCGGCGCGCATCGACCGCCGGCGCGGTCGCGTTGTAGGGCAGGGCGATGCCCATCGCTTCCGCCAGGCTGGCGATCGTCGAGGCGCTGCCCATCGTCATGCAGGTGCCCGGCGAACGCGACATGCCAGATTCCGCCGCCATGAAGTCGGCAGTGGACATCGTGCCCGCGCGCACCGCTTCGCTGAATCGCCATACGTCGGTGCCCGAGCCGATATCGCGGCCGCGGAACTTTCCGTTGAGCATCGGTCCGCTCGAGATGACGAGCGTCGGCAGGTCGACACTGGCCGCGCCGAGCAGCTGGCCCGGCGTCGTCTTGTCGCAGCCGCCCAGCAGCACGACCGCGTCGATCGGATTGCCGCGGATCGATTCCTCGACTTCCATCGCCAGCAGGTTGCGGAACAGCATCGCGGTGGGCCGCATCTGCGTTTCGCCCAGCGACATCGCCGGGAATTCGAGCGGCAGGCCGCCGGCTTCCCACACGCCGCGCTTCACGTGTTCGGCCACGTCGCGCAAACCGGCGTTGCACGGTGTCAGCTCAGACCAGGTGTTGCAGATGCCGATGACCGGTCGGCCATCGAAGGCATCGTCCGGGAGTCCCTGGCTCTTCATCCAGCTGCGGTGGATGAATCCATCGCGGCCCGGATTGCCGTAGCTCCGGGCGCTGCGCAGCGTGGGCCGGTCTTTCGGTTTGGAACTCAAGGCGTCTTTCCTCGTTGGCCGGCCTGGTGCGGCATTTTCCCCGGCCTCCTTTTCATATTATCAATATACTTCGACGAGTCCGGTGAAAGGCATATTATCATATTAATGATATTATAGATGCACCATGTACCGTATCGGAGACCTGCAAGATAAGCGCATACTGGTGACGGGCGCCAGTAGCGGCATCGGCGCTGCGCTGGGCGAGGCATTCGCGCAGCAAGGCGCTCGCGTGGCGCTGCACGGCCACCGGCATGCGGAAGGCCTGAGCGCAGCGGTCCAGCGCATCCAGCAGGCGGGCGGCCACGCGCTGGCGTTGACCGCCGACCTGGGTGCCGCGCACGCCGCCCGGCAGCTCGTCGATGCAGCGGCCAAGGGCCTGGACGGCCTCGACGTGCTCGTCAACAACGCCGGCGCGATCATCGCCCGCGAGCCGATCGCCACTGCGGACGACGCATTGCTCGACCGTGTCTTCGACCTCAATGGCCGGGCGGTGTTCGCTGCCTGCCAGGCGGCCGTTCCGCACATGACGGCGCGCGGCGGTGGCGCCATCATCAACGTGGGCTCGATCGCGGCGCTTGATGGCGGCGGGCGCGGCGCCGGCCTGTATGCGTCCACAAAGGCTTTCGTTCACACATTGACGCGGCATCTCGCACGCGACCTGGCGTCGGTCAACATCCGCGTCAACGCCGTGTCGCCCGGCGCGATCGAGACGCCATTCCATGCGGCGACACCGCCGGAACGCATGCAGGCGATGCGCGCGGCGATACCGATGGCGCGGCTCGGCGTGCCGGCAGACTGCGTGGGTGCGTTCCTGTTCCTCGCCTCGAACGAACTCAGCGGCTACATCACCGGCCAGCTCATTCACGTGAATGGTGGCCAGGCCATGCCCTGACCAGCAGTCAGCGCGCTACAGAGTAAGGCCACAACGCGCAACCGAAAAATCCCAGCAGCGCCTGCGCAGGATTCGGCCACAGTTCCACTGACGCCGGCCCGGCATGAGCACTCGCCAGCAGCAGCAGCGCGTGGCCATCCGTCGCTGCCAATTCCCCGTGTGCGGTCAACGCACCGGCATCGCCCGCATAGATCTTGAATGCAACATTGCCCGACGAGTACATGCGGCAATCCAGCAGCAACGGCGCATCGGCGTGGCGCGTGAAGCCGACATTGACGTGCCCTTCGTTGTACAGATTCCAGAAATTGAAGCCGGCTTCTCCGCCGCCGGCCGTGCCCAGCAGGAAGGCCGGCTTCCAGAAAGACAGGTGCGCGCCGCCCGGCGAGTAGGGCTCATTGGGCGAAACCACTTGCGGTTCGCCAACAGTCGGCGTCGCCGTGTTCGACAGCAGTTTGCGCAGGACTTGCGCGATCTCCGGCGCACTGAGGGCCGCGACAGGCGCCGCGCCAGGAAAGGCGGCACGCATCTGCTCGCTCAAAGTGGGCGCCGTGGTCGACGGCCTTGCCAGGAATCCACCGGCATCGAGCCAGTCGCGGAACAGAGTCGGCCAGATAGCGATCGCGGGTGGATTGCTGTCGCGCATGCCGAAGCCGTGATTGGCATGCGCGAGGATGTGCAGTTCGGCCGACCCGCCAGCCTTCTCGATGGCCGTCTGCAGCGCCGGCAATCGCGCGGCAATGGCCGGATCCTGCTCGCCACATAGCAGGAACATCGGTGGGGGCGCGGCGTTCAATAGAGGCAAATCGCCATTGCCTGGATACATGAGGCCCGCGAAGTCGGGCGATGCCGATTCGCGGGCGACGTCATCGGCCGCATCCTCTACCGCGACCGGCGGGCGGGTGGCCGCGAGCAGCGCGAGTTCGCCGCCGGCGGAAAAACCGAGCACTCCGACGCGCTTGGCATCGACGTGCCAATCGGCGGCGCGGTGGCGCACCAGCCGAATTGCGCGCTGTAAGTCGGCGAGCTCGTCGCCCGCCACGGTGTAGTGCGAGCCAGGCTCGAGCGCGAGCCGGTACTTCAGCACAAATGCCGCGATGCCATGCGAGGCGAGCCATTGCGCCACGCGATAGCCCTCGTGGTCCATCCACAGCTCGCGGTGGCCACCACCCGGCACGATGATGACGGCCGCACCCGTTGCCAGCAGCGGCTCCGGCAGGTAGGGCGTCAGCGATGGGCGGTGCACGCTGCTGACGATGTGTTCGCCCTGTTCGGTCAAACGAACCTGTTCCGCAGGCGCCGCGGCCGAGACGCCCGGCGGATTGCCGTTCCAGATCGGGATCGGCACACGTGCATTGGCATCCGCATCCGCCGACGCGGATCGCGCCAGCGCAGAAAGTGCCAGCGCGAACACTGCCAGCGCCAGCAATCCGAGTCGACATTGTCTTGCCACGGATGTTCGCCCCCTCGAGTGCGACGTTATTTCTATTTGTAGTATAATATCAGCGCATGCGCAGGTTGACGATCGCACGCTGGATTTCCGTAGCCATGGCCGCGGCGGCCATGGGCGCGGGTGCGGCGCCCGGAGAACCCGGTGCACCCACGCCGGCGGTCCGTCGCATCAGCGTCGATGCGGCCGGAACAATGCGCTGGCGGGACGACGGCAGCGAAGTCGCGCTGTTCGGGGCGAACTACTGCCTGATGTCGGGCTCCGACTACCGCATGGCCGGGCTCATCGGTGGCGATCGCAAGAAAATGATCGATGAGGACATGGCGCAATTCGCGCGCATGGGCTGGACCGGGCTGCGGCTGTGCTCGTGGGGCGACTGGGAGAATGCCGATCAGGACGGCAACCTGGTCCTCAACGAGCACGTCGATCTGCTCGACTACCTGGTGGCGAAGGCGCGCGAGCGCGGCATCTACATGCTGCTCACGCCGATCCACACCTACGATCCGCGCTTTGCCGACCAGCTCAGCCAGCCGTCGGCCAATCAGGGCTTCTCGCGCTACTTCCAGCGTGCCGAAATGGGCACCAATCCGCGCTCGATCGCCGCGCAGCAACGCTACATCGGGCAACTGCTCAATCACGTCAATCCGTACACCGGCGTGGCGCTGAAGCACGAACCGGCCATCCTGTTCGTCGAGATGATCAACGAGCCGGTGCACCACCCGGAGGACGCGGCCGGATCGGTGGCGTACATCAATGGCCTGGTCAAGGCGGTCCGCGATACCGGCAGCCGGCAGATCACCTTCTATAACGTGTCGCAGGATTTCAGGATCGCGCCCGCGATCCATGACTCGAAGGTTGATGGAGTCAGCTTCGGCTGGTATCCCTCCAGTCTGGTGGCCGGCCATGAGCTGCATGGCAACTTCCTGCAGGCGGTGGACGCGTATCCCGATATGCGAAGACCCGAAATCGCCGGCCGGCCGCGCATCGTCTACGAGTTCGACCAGGCGGATCTGCTGACCGGCTACCTGTATCCGGCCATGGCGCGCACCTTTCGATCGGTCGGCGCGCAGTTTGCGGCCATGTTTGCCTACGACATGCTGCAGACCGCGCCCTACAAC
>JBOHZW010000047.1:0-6342 GCA_050738715.1 Steroidobacteraceae bacterium
GATACGCTCTGCCGCCAGCGCCGGCTCGAGCGTATAGATCTCGGCCATGAAAGCCAGGTTTTCGCGCGCGCTCAGGTCTTCCCACCACGAGAAGCGCTGCGTCATGTAGCCGATCTTGGTGCGGAGCGACTCGGCCTGGCGCGGAATGTCGAAGTCGAGCACGCGGATCGTGCCGCTGGTCGGCCGGATCAATCCGCACAGCATGCGGATCGTCGTCGACTTGCCCGATCCGTTGGGCCCCAGGAATCCGTAGATCTTGCCGCGCGGAATCGACAGGTCTGCGTTGTCGACGGCAGTGACGTTGCCAAATCGTTTTGTCAGGCCATGCGCTTCGATCGCGGGGCCGCCCTGCTTCGCCGCATCGGGCTTTTGTGCCGCGCCCGCCTCGTTTGCGGCGCGGGCTTCACTCACGGCTTTTCGTCCTGGTGTACCTCGACCGGCACGCCGACTGGCAAGTCGAGCGCCGCCGGCTCGGGTAGATCGATTTCGGCCAGGTAGGCGAGTCGACTGCGATCGCGCTGCGTCAACGCGTAATAAGGCGTGAAGCTGGCTTCGCCGGCGATGTAGCGCAGCGTGCCCTTGAACGGTTGCTTGACGCCATCGACATGCACGGCAAGCGTCTGCCCTGCCCTGAGCGCAGCGCGCTGCGGCTCGGGAAAGTACACGCGCGCATACGGCATGCCGGCGGCGAGCATGATGACGACCGGGGCACCCAGCGCCGGGCGCTCGCCGAGCCGATAGGGAAGCGCTTCGATAACGCCATCGACCGGCGCAACGAGCGTGAGGCGACCGAGCAGAACGTCTTGCTGTTGCGTGAGCGATTGAGCGGACGCGACGGCCGCGCGCGCCTGGTCGAGTTGTTCGCTGCGAGTGCCTTCCAGCAGCAAATCGAGCGCTGCCTGCGCCGACTTCAGATCGGCCGCGCTGCTGTCGCGAAGTTGCAGCTGCACATCGACCTGAGCCCGCGCGACCAGGCCGCGGCCGAGCAAATCGGCAAGCCGCAGGTATTCCTTCTCATTCTGGTCGCTTACAGCCCTCGCTGCGGTCACCCGTTCGCGCGCCTGCGTGATTTCACCGGAGCGCGCGCCATGCTGCAGCTCATCGAGCCGATGCTGCGCCTGGCTCGCCTGTGCCGCCACGCTGGCGCGGTTGGCTGAAAGCGACCCGCCGTCGAGCTGTGCGACGACATCGCCCTGCTTGACCGCCTGACCTTCGCGCACCGGCATCGCGATGATCTGTTCGGCTGCGGTCGCGGCGATTTCGAAGCGATGGCGCTCCAAAGTGCCGACGGCGGGCGGTGGCTGGTGGCGCGCGCAAGCGGCCAGTGACACGACAACGCCACACAAAAAGCCTGCGCGAAGCGCGGGACGCAACATTCACGCATCTTAGCGCAGTGCAGCAGCATGCACATCGCTCTGCATGACAATGCTGGCGCGAGCGGCGAGCGGCGCTCGTCCCGCAACCAGGCAGCGCTGGTGAAGCGGATCGGTGTCGAGCAGACGCAATGCCGCTACCAATGCCGGGCCCGCCAACGGCACGACGACGCTCTGGCAGTGCGTGACTTCGATGGTCAGAACGTTCGCATCCTGCACCGCGCGTGACTGGAACTCGATGGAATCGTTCGGTATGACGCGTTGCCCCCCGCGCGTGACGCCGAACCGATCCAGGTCATTGCGAGTGGGATTGAGCACGCGCAGGCTGTCGAGTGCCGTGACATCCGTGAGGGCGTTGCCATAGGCGAGTGCCACTGCTGTTGGCGGGGCGACGCCGCTACGCTCCGCACGCACATAAAGCGGCACGAGTGCGCGCGCGAGCGAACGCTGCATCGTGCCCGGTTCGGCTCCGGCAACAGCGCCTTCGCGCGCTGCCAAAAAGGTCGCGAGGTTCAGCTCATTTTTCGCAACCAGGAGCGCAGCCATCTGCAGGATGGACATGACGATTGGCAAGACGCCGAGGATCAGGGCGAGCGCAAACTCGATCAGCGTCGCGCCGCGTTGCATAAAGCCGCGCGTCGGCAATGCTCTCTTGAATGACTGAATCATCAGCATGACGTCAGCCGATCTGCGAGGCACAACCCGATGCGAGCAATCGTTCCGGCGGGGAATTCCCAAGTGCTGGACGCCACACGACTTTCAACGCAACGCCAGGGACGAAGCGTCGGCACCGTGCCCACAACGCGGCCAGTCGAATCGCAGAACACCACATCAATGGGTTCCGACAGGAAGAAGGTGTGTACCGCGCGACACGGATGCAACCGCCAGGCCTGGTGCGCCTGCGCCCGCGTCGAGCCAAGCCGGCCACGGGCGCGGCTCAGGAACGTATCACAGCACCGCACCTGCCAATCGCAAGGCACGTCGTTCACTGCCATTCGTAAAATCCGCGGCATCTACGTGCCCCAGAACAAGTGCACGGCAATGGGGAAGCCGATGACGATGAACGTGCATGGAAAGATGCACAGCACGAGCGGCCCGAGCATCTTGACCGGTGCTTCCATCGCGCGCTTTTCGGCACGGGCAAAACGTTCCTGCGTGCCACGAATCGCCTGCGCACGCATTACCGGCGCCAGGCTCACCCCGGTGGCTTCAGCCTGGATGATCGCGGCGACGGAGGCAGTCAACGCCGACACCCGCAGGCGCAGGCTGAGGCGCTGCAATGCCTCGGCACGTGTGCGCCCCGCGCGCATCTCCTGCAACGCACGCTCCATGGCGTCGCGCAACGGGCCCGGCGCCGAGCGTGCGATCGTAAGCTGGAGCGAGGCACCGAATGCGCAACCGGCTTCAAGCCCGAGCGTCAACAGATCGAGATAGCCCGGCAATTCACGTGTAATCGCCTGGTGGCGCCGGCTTGCCCGGTCGCGCAACCAGATCCACGGTGCGCCTGCGGCCGCGAGCGCAGCAATGATGGCTTGCAACAGGAGCTCGGGACCTATTGCGTCTGACACCGCAATGGTTATGGCAGCGAAGCAGCAGGCGAGCAGGCACAACATCGCGAACCATTGCTGCGCGTCCAGTCGGCCTTCGAGGCCCGCACGCGCAAGGGCGGCGTTCACCGCGCCGAGCATCTTATGGCGGAGGTTTGCGCTGCTGCGGTAGGCGAGCAGGCCCAGCAGGACCGCCACGAGGATGAGACAGATCGCCAATGCAATGGATACCAGGAGTTGCATGTTGTCAGACATCAATGCGCACCAGCCGGCGCAGCAACAACATGCCGCTGAATTCCAGTACGACCAGCACCAGCAGCGCAGCCCAGCCTTGGCGCGTGGTGTACATGAGCTTCATCGCCTGGGGTTCCATGCGCGTCATGACGAGCAGCAGGGCCAGCGGCAGCAACCCGACGATGCGCGCCTGCAACTTACCCTGCGCCGTCAACGCGGCGATCTTCCCTTCGATAGCATGTTTTTCCCGCAGTGTCTGGCTCAACCGCGACAGCACTTCGGACAGGTTGCCTCCGAGTTGCCGCGTAACGCTGACGGCCGTCATGAACAGCGCCACTTCCGGGCCGGTGACGCGTTGATGGAAGTCTTCCAGCGCATCGTCGAGCTTGGCGCCCATTCGGTGCTTGCGGATGACGAGCGACAACTCCTGGCCGATGGGCGCCGGTTGGTGGTGTGCGAGGTGCTGTATTGCCGGCAGCAGCGCCAATCCGGAGCGGAGCGAAGCCGCCATCAGTTCGAGGCAGTCCGGCAACTGCCGCAACAGCAATTGGCGGCGCCGTTGCCGCCAATGACGCGTGGCCGCTGCGGGCAGCAACAGCGCCAGTGCTCCCGCCATGCTGCCCACGACGCCGTTGCGCGTGAGCACTGTGACAGCGGTCGACACTGCGATGACGGACGCGGCCAGCAACAACGCGTAGCGGCGCGAGTCGACGAACAGGAATGCGTCGGGCAACTCCTCCTCGACCGTTGTGCGTCGAGACTCGCGCAGCAGCAATGCCCATCGACGCAGCGCCGCCAACAGCCCGGGGGTGGCCAGGCAGACGGCCGCAGCGAGCGCCAATGCACTGAGTGCTAGGTACATCGCTTGGGTCCAGCAACCGACCGATCGAAAAACGCGGTCGAGTCGGGCAACACGCCGGTCGAGCGCAATCGCTCGAAGCACGACGGTATCTGCGCGCATGCATGGTGTCCGCCGTCGGCATCGCTGCGGAACAGCTCCTGGGTCTGCACCACACCGCTGTCGCAACCGACGATCTCGACGATACTGGTGATGCGCCGAGCGCCGCCTGCACAGCGCGCCTGATGCACCACGAGGTCGAGCGCACCGGCGATCTGCGCACGAATTGCCGTGAGCGGAAGGTCCATGCCGGCCATCAACACCATGACCTCGAGGCGGGTGAGCAGGTCGCGCGCCGAGTTGGCGTGCGCGGTGGTCAAAGAACCCTCGTGGCCCGAGTTCATGGCCTGCAGCATGTCGAGCGCTTCGCCGCCCCGGCACTCACCGATGATGATGCGGTCAGGCCGCATGCGCAGCGCATTGCGCACCAGGTCGCGGATCGTGACCTCGCCCTGCCCTTCGAGATTGCGCGGCCGCGCCTCCAGCGTCACGACATGATCGTGGTGCAACGCCAGCTCCGCCGCATCCTCGATCGTCACGATGCGCTCAGCAGCGGGAATCAATCCTGCGATCGCATTGAGCAACGTTGTCTTGCCGGCGCCTGTGCCGCCGGACACCACGATGTTCAGGCGCGCGAGGACAGCCGCTTGCAGAAAGCGCGCCATGGGCTCGTGCAGCGCGCCACGACGCACCAGCGCGGGCAAATCGAGGCGCAAGCCCGAAAAGCGGCGGATCGTGACGCAGGGGCCGTTCAACACCAGCGGCGGCAACACCACATTGACGCGCGAACCGTCTGGCAGCCGCGCATCGGCCATCGGCGAGGATTCATCGACTCGCCTGCCCGCGCCGGCAACGATGCGGTCAATGACGCTTCTCAATGCCGCCTCGCTGCTGAATATGCCCGCACTGGGTTCGATGCGTCCTTCGCGTTCGACGAACACCGCGGTTGGCCCGTTGATCATGATCTCGCTGACTTCCGGATCAGCCAGCAGCGTTTCAAGTGGCCCGAACCCCAGGGCTTCGTCGATCACGGTGCGTACCAGCGATTCCGGATCAAGGGCGGGCGGCAGCACGCGACGCGCCACGTTCTGCCGCACGATGCGCGCGGCCAGCTCGCGCAAGGGCGCATCCGCGAGTTGCGCCACGTCAGTGCGGCGCAGGTCCAGTTCGCTGCGCAGTTCCTCCTGGATCTGTCGAGCCAGCGCGAGCTGCATGTCGTGCGCGCGCATCACGGCGCACCGTGCTCGCGCAGCGTGTGTTCGGCCCGGTTGAGCTGCTGCAATCCCGGATCGGGCGCGTCGGCATTGGCGGGGCGCGCGGATACGATGCGTGGCGTGATCAATACGACCAATTCCGAATCCTTCAGCTCACGGCTGTGGGACTGGAACAAGGGAGACAGGCCGGGAATGGCGCCCAGCAGCGGCAAACCATGGCGGTCGACGTTGCTCGAGCGATCGACAAGGCCTGCGATGACGATGGTTTCGCCAGTGCGGACGTTGACTTCGGTATTTGAGTGGCGCTTCAGGATGCCCGGCACGCCGAGCACCTGGACGCTGCGGTCGATGTCGCTGACTTCCGTCTCGACGCGTGCAAAGACGTTGCCGGCGTCATCGGCAACAGGCTTCACGTCGAGGATGACGCCGTACTCATGATATTGCACGCTCGGCGTGCCCTGCCCGTTCGTCACTGGCACTGGCAACTCGCCGCCCGCGACGAAATGCGCCTCGCCTCCACTCCGGCAACTGAGCGTTGGTTCGGCGACGATGCGAGCCTCGCCACGCTGTCGCAGCAGGTCGATCGCCGAACCCAGCCGCGCGGTCCAATCGAGGTAACCATGTCGTCCGGCTTCGCCCGCTGAATTGATGTTGGCCGCGGGTCCTTGCAGCACATTGTCCCAGCGGATTCCCAGGTTGTTCATCGCCGAGTGGCGGACTTCGAGGATGCTGACCTGGAGGTGGATCATCGCGTCCCAGCCGACACGGTCGATGAAATCGAATACGCGTCCGGGAAACGCCTTGACGACCGCGGCCGCGCGCTCGCGATCGCCTTCACTGACGCGTTGTCCCTCGAGCACGATTCGATCGCCGACCAGTCGCGCGCTGATCTGGCGAGTGCCGGCCAGTAGTTGCTGCACCTGCCTGTACAGACCTTCGCCATTGAACTCGAGCACATCGAATACATAGCGGCGATGACCACCATCGCGCGTCCACACATGCACTGCACTGACGCCGGCCATTTCACCGAGCACGAGTAGTTTATTGCCATCTACCTGCACGACGGACAGCACACG
>JBOHZW010000048.1:0-2064 GCA_050738715.1 Steroidobacteraceae bacterium
GGCATGTTCTTATCACACCCGCCGATCGCGACAAGTCCGTCGAACCCCTCCGCGCCCGCGACTGTCTCGATCGAATCGGCGATCACTTCGCGCGACACGAGCGAATAACGCATGCCCGGCGATCCCATGGATATACCGTCGGAAACCGTGATTGTGTTGAATGGAACGCTCTTCCCTCCCGCCGCATCGGCGCCGGCGCCCGCTGCGCGCGCGAGTTCGGCGATGTGCATGTTGCAGGGCGTGAGGTTGGACCACGTCGATGCAATGCCGATTTGCGGCCGGCTGAAATCGGCATCGTTGAAGCCCACCGCCCGAAGCATCGCGCGCGCCGGCGTCTGCTTGAGCCCATCGACAACGAGGCTGGAATATTTCCGGATATCAATCTTTTTCGGTGGCTTCTTCATTCAGGTTCTTGCAGTTGGCGCGCGCGTTTCGTTGCGCATCTTAACGAATCCGAGCGCCCCGGCCGTGACCAGCCCCAGCGGCAGCAACATCGAGATCGCGCCGGCATTCGGCCAGCGCCAGATGAGCAGTTCGTAGCAGGCCATGCCGACCGGCGGCGCGATGAGGCCACGCACACCGGTCAAGGTCACGTGCACCCCCATGTAATGCTGCGCGCGGCCGGGCGATGCGAAATCGTTGTGTCCGAGGTTCCAGCCGAGGTTTGCGCCGGCGTAGCTGACACCGATCAGCACCGCTCCCATCCACAACAACGCGTGGACGCGCAGCATGACGGCGATCGTCAGCAACACGATTGCGGCCACCAGCGCCCAACATTGACGCGAGCGATACTCGATGATGTGCCCGCGATCGAACAGCCGCGCCCAGGCTGGCAGGAACAGCGGCATCAGCGTCAGCGGCACGACCGTCAACAGCAGTATCTGCATGAGGCTGCCAAGGTGCAGCCGATCGCTGAACAGCACGACGAGCTGCGCGGTCATCATGAGATTCCCCGACCCGTACAGGCTCATCCAGAACATGTAGCTGCGAAAAGAGGCATCTTCCCTGAGGATCTGACGGAACATCGCGAGGCTGAACGTGCTCACGGTCACGCCGATGCCGGCTTCGGCCGCGAGCAACTGGTATTCGCGCCGCACGCGCACCGCGCGGTACAGGAATGCGGCCAGCATCCCGCAGCAGGCCGCGAACAGGTACAACCAGCGCGCTGAGCGGCGATGCTCATCGAGTATCCACCCAGCCAGCAACGCGACCGTCGCGATGCCGAGCGAACTGAGCATGACGATGCGGCTGGTCACTCGCGCCATTACGTGGCGTGGATAGTTGGCGCTCCACACCGCTGCGCGCACCGTCAGGACGCCAGCCCACAACACCCGCGCGGCGACCACGGCACACAGCGTCAGCGCGAGTCCACCGGCCGCGATCGGCGCGAGCGATATGAGGCCGACCGCAATGGCGAACGCGGCCTGCAGGCCAACGAGCACGCCGATGCGGGCGCGGCCGTGCGCGAGGTTTGCCCACGCAAAGCTCGAGATGTTGGCGAGCGCCGGCGCGCCGCTGACGGTCGCGACGGCGAAGTCGACCGCGTGCGGCGTGACGAGCCCGGTGAATCCTTGCTTGACCAGCACCGCCACGGTGCCGCCTTCGACGAGTCCGCAGGCGAGCCCCAGCAGCGCCCAAGGCCACATTTCGCGAGCGTACATCGCCTCGACGATGGCGCTCGGGTGTGCGCTTGCGGGGGCGTCAGCCAAATTTTTTGCGGATCAGCGCATACAGCGCGCGCAGTCCCTGCGCTTCGGCTCCCAGCGGCCGGCCGGGACGATCCTTCGGATTCCAGGCGTACAGGTCGACGTGCAGCCAATCGCTCGTCGTAGTCACGAAGCGCTTCAGGAACAGCGCGGCGATGATGGCGCCGGCGAACGCTCCTTGCGAAACGTTGTTGAGGTCGGCGACGCGGCTCGAGAGCTCATCGTCGTAGCCGCTCCACAACGGCATGGGCCACAGCGGATCGCACACGGCCTCACCTGCGGCGCGCGCCGCTTCGGCCAGCGCGCTGTGGCTCGCGAACAGCGCCGGCAGATCGGGGCCGAGCGCAGTGCGTGCCGC
>JBOHZW010000049.1:0-9106 GCA_050738715.1 Steroidobacteraceae bacterium
GGACTGGTGGGTGAGCGAGCGCGCCGTTGATGCGCTCGCCGAAATCGGCAGCGACAAGGCTCTGCCGCGAATTGTGGAAATGTTGAAGACTTCGCCTGCAAAGGCGGTCCCGGTGGTCGTGCGCGCGATTGGCAAGTTGGGCAGTGCGGCTCAGGTCGGCATGATCGTCCCGCTCCTTAATCGCCCCGAGAAGGAGATCCGGGTCGAAGCCATCGCCGCCCTCGCCAAGCTCGCGAACGAGGATCTGGCCGATCAGATTGGCTCGCAGCTGCAGCACCATGTCAACAATCCCGACCAAACCGTGGCCGTGGCGGCCCAACGCGCCCTCACCGAGCTGGAGGTGCGTTTCGCGTCCAACTACCAGCTCTTGGCGGTATCAGGCACGCGCGCCGTGGGAACCGGAGTGGGCACCGCCGCTCCGCGCTCCGCTGCAGCCCCGGCCTCACGCGCGCCCGGGCCGGGGACGGCGCGCACCCTGCTTATCCCGGAAAAGGACATCGCCCAGACGCTGCAGGCAGCGGCGCAATCGACCACGCAGCGGCTGGACATCGCGACCCTCAAGCCGGGCGATATGGTCGAGGGTCGCTACAAGTTCATCGACAAGATCGGCAAGGGCGCCTTCGGTACCGTGCTGCTGATGGAAGACACGGTGGTCGATGAGCGCCTGATCCTGAAGTTCTTGAACCCGAACGTCGCCGAAGACGAAGAGGTCATGAAGCGCTTTGTGCACGAGCTGCGCTACTCGCGCAAGATCACGCACCAAAACGTCATCCGCATCTACGACTTCCTGTTCATCCAGGGCAACTACGCCATTTCTATGGAGTATTTTCCCTCGCACACGCTCGGCGCGGAAATCGTCAACGAGAAACCGGTCGAGCTCAAGCGCGCGATCCGCTTCGGAATCGACATGTGCACCGGCATGATCGTCGCGCACCAGGTCGGCATCGTGCACCGCGACCTGAAACCCGCCAACGTGCTGATCAACGACACCGGGCTGCTCAAGATCGTGGACTTCGGCGTCGCCGCGGCGCACCGCGAAGGCGACACTCAGCTGACCAAGACCGGCTACGTGATCGGTAGCCCGAAATACATGGCGCCCGAGCAGATCCTCGGCAAGAAGGTCGACGAACGCGCCGACGTGTATGCGATCGGCGTCATGCTCTACGAGATGCTGACAGGCGTTCCGCCCTACGCCCGCGGCGATCACATGTCGGTGATGTACCAGCATGTGCAGGGGCGCGCGCGGGCGCCGTGCGAGATCAACCCGGCGCTCCCGAAGGAGCTGGGCGAGCTGATCGTGCGAACGATGGCGGTGGACAAGACCAAGCGATACCAGAACATGGAAGAACTGCGCACCGCGCTGCAGCGTTTCCAGTAGGATTGCGTCCAGGCTGGTTTAATCCTTCTACGTCATGGCACGCATCGACGCCTTCCTGAAGCTGGGCACGCAACAGGGCTGCTCGGACATCCATCTTGCCGTCGGCGTCCCGCCGATGCTGCGGCTGCACGGCGATCTCGTCGCTATCAAGTTCCGCGACCTGCGCGATGCCGAGCTCGAGAGCTATGTCGGCGAGATCATGACGCAGAACCAGAGCGAGCATTTCGCGCGCGGCAACGACCTCGATTTCTCGTACATTTCGGCCGAGGGCGGGCGATTTCGCGTCAACGTGTACCGCAAGGACACCGGCGTCGGCGCGACCTTCCGCTCGATCCCGGCCGAGGTGCCGACGCTCGAATCGCTCAAGCTTCCGCCGGTGATCACCAAGCTCTGCGATTACCACCAGGGCATGATCCTGGTGACCGGATCGACCGGCACCGGCAAGTCGACCACGCTGGCCGCGATGATTGACCTGCTGAACCGCACCCGCAAGGTCAACATCATCAGCCTCGAGGATCCGATCGAGTTCGTCCACCGCAGCAAGCAGGCGCAGGTGATCCAGCGCGAGCTCGGCACGCACATCCCGAGTTTTGCCGAGGGCGTGCGCGCGGCCATGCGCGAAGATCCAGACGTCATCCTGGTCGGCGAGCTGCGCGATTCCGACACGATCCGCATGGCGATGACCGCAGCGGAAACCGGCCACCTGGTGCTCGGCACGCTCCACACCACCAGCGCCGTCAAAACCATCGACCGCATGATCGACGCACTGCCGGCCGAGGAGCGCGAGCAGACCAAGAGCTTTCTCTCGCAGAGCCTGCTCGCGGTCATCACGCAGATGCTGGTGAAGTCGCACGACGGCCGCGGGCGGCGCGCGATCTGCGAGATCATGGTCATGACCAAGGCGATCGCGAAGCTGATCATGGGCGACCAGACGCACCAGGTGCCCAGCCAGTTGCAGACCGGCAAGGAGTTCGGCATGCAGATGTTCGACCAGGCGCTGCTGGCCGCAGTGCAGGCGCGCGAGGTCGATCCGGACGATGCCTACAGTTACGCGACCGAGAAACGCCTGCTGCAGAAATTCGTCACCGACACGACGATGATCAGCAAGCTCGATGGACCGCCGATGCCGCCGCCGGCTCCGACGAGCTAGGGCCTGTCCACACTTAGGATGTCGATGCGTTGCTGCTCAAAATGCTTTCAGACAAGGCGCGAGGCGCGCTGCGTGGTCATTCCACGTGAGCGCCGAGCAACGCCGTATGAAAGCATTTTGAGCGCAACCTTCCAGGGCCGGCCCCGTATTGCGCAGGGCGGCGTTGCTCCTCCTTCATGTACATTACGTACACATCGGTCGTCGCGCCTTGCCCTGCGCGATACGGGGCGCGGCCGCATCGACATCCCAAGTGTGGACAGGCCCTAGGCGCAACGCATGGCACAGATCGACGCACTGCTCGAAGAGATCCTCAAGCACAAGGGTTCCGACCTGCACCTGATCGCAGGCGACCCGCCGCGCGTGCGCCGCTATGGCGACCTGGCGCCGCTCCGCAATGAAGTGCTGACGCCCGATTTCGTCAGGGAGGCGCTCTACGAGATCATGCCGCGCAAATCGATCGAGCGCTTCGAAGCGCACGATGGCGCCGATTTCGCCTATGCGCTGCCCGGTCACGGGCGCTTTCGCGTCAATGTTTTGCGGCAGATCGCGGGCATGGGCGCGGTGTTCCGCGCGATTCCGTCCAGCGCATTGACGCTCGAGCAGCTGAAGATGCCGCCGGCCGTGCACAACCTGTGCCGCTCGAGCAATGGCCTGATCCTGGTCACCGGGAAGACCGGTTCCGGGAAATCCACCTCGCTCGCCGCGATGATCGATGAGATCAATAAGCGCATCAAGGGCCACATCATCACGGTGGAGGATCCGATCGAGTTCGTCCATCCGCGCCACAACTGCCTGATCAGCCAGCGCGAGATCGGCGCACATACGCCGTCGTTTTCCTCCGCACTACTGTCGGCGTTGCGCGAGGATCCCGACGTCATTCTCGTGGGCGAGTTGCGCGACCTCGAGACGATGAGCACGGCGATCACCGCGGCGGAGATGGGCATTCTCGTCATGGCGACGCTCCACACGAACGGCGCCGCGCCGACCGTCGACCGCATGGTCAACGCGTTTCCAGCCGACAAGCAGGCGCACGTGCGCACGATGCTTTCCACATCGCTGCGCGGCGTGATTTCACAGCAGCTGCTGCAGCGCTCCGACGGCCAGGGTCGCGTCGCAGCGCTTGAGATCCTGATAAACACGCCCGCTTCGGCCAACCTGATCCGCCAGGGCAAGCTCGACCAGATCGAGACGGTCATGCAATCCGGCGGCGCGCTCGGCATGCGCACGATGGACATGGCCATCCAGGCACTGTTCGATGCGGGCCAGGTTAGCGGCGCCGAAGCCTACAAGAAAGCCATCAACAAGGCCAAATTCGAGCCGTTCAAGGACCAGAAATAGTGACCCGGCGGATTTTGGTCACGCATGCGCTGCCGTATGCCAACGGCTCGCTGCACCTCGGACATGTCATCGAAGCAGTGCAGACCGACATCTGGGTGCGCTTCCAGCGCCTGCGCGGGCACGATTGCCTGTTCGTGTGCGCCGAGGATTCCCACGGCACGCCAATCATGATTCGCGCCCAGCAGCAGGGCGAGTCACCCGAGCAGCTCATCGCGGCGATGGCGGCCGAGCATCAGCGCGACTATCGCGACTTGCTGGTGGCGCACGATCAATTCCACTCCACGCACAGTGCGGAGAACAAGCGCTTCACGTTCGAACTCTATGAACGGTTGCGCGGCCACGGCTACATTCATCGCCGTGCGGTGCGCCAGGCCTTTGACGAGCAGGCACAGATGTTCCTGCCAGACCGCTACGTGCGCGGCACCTGCCCGGTGTGCAAGAGCCCCGAGCAGTATGGCGATAGTTGCGAAGTCTGCGGCGCCACCTATACGCCCGCGGAACTGATCGATCCGGTCTCGACGTTGAGCGGCAGCGCACCGGTCTGGCGCGAGTCGGATCACCTGTTCTTCAGGCTGGGCGCGTTCGAAACGATGTTGCGCGAATGGCTCGGCAAGGGCGAGCAAAGCAGCGCGGTACGCGCCAAGCTCGACGAGTGGTTCGCGGCCGGCCTGCAGGACTGGGACATCTCGCGCGATGCGCCCTACTTCGGCTTCGAAGTGCCCGACTCGCCGGGCAAGTATTTCTACGTCTGGTTCGATGCGCCGATCGGCTACATCGCGAGCTTCGAAGCGCTCCGTGCGCGACGCGGACTCGATTTCGACCAATACTGGACTTCAGAGACCGCCAGCGAGCTGTATCACTTCATCGGCAAGGACATCAGCTACTTCCACAACCTGTTCTGGCCCGCCGTGCTGCACGGCGCCGGGTACCGGCGCCCGACCGGCGTCAACGTGCACGGTTTCCTCACGATAAACGGGCAGAAGATGTCCAAGTCGCGCGGCACCTTCATCACCGCGCGGCACTACCTCGAGCAGCTGCCGCCCGAACCGCTGCGCTATTACTTCGCGGCCAAGCTCACCAGCGGTATCGAAGACATCGACATGAACATCGATGACTTCCTGGCGCGCACGAATTCCGACCTGGTCGGAAAGTTCGTCAATATCGCCAGCCGCTGCGCAGGGTTCATCGAACGCGGCGGCGGCCGCCTGACCGCGCAACTGCCCGACCCGGCGCTGTACGACGAATTCGTCTCCGCCGGTGAACGCATCGCGGCGCTGTACGAGCAGCGCGAATACGGCGCCGCAATCCGCGAGATCATGGCGTTGGCTGATCGCGCCAACCGCTACGTCGACCTGCACAAGCCCTGGGCGCTGGCAAAAGACAGCACGAAAGCCGCGCAGGTGCTCGCGGTGGCGACGCAGGGCATCAACCTGTTCCGCGTATTGATGGTCTATCTCACGCCGGTGCTTCCGCGCATGAGCGAGGCCGCCGGGAAATTCCTCGGCGTGCCGATCAGGACCTGGCAGGATGTCGACGCCCCGCTCCTCGACGTTCCGCTGAACGCCTACCAGCCGCTCGCAACGCGACTCGATCCTGCGCTGGTCGCGCGGCTGATCGAAGCGCCCGCCGTAGCGGCAGGCACCACGGCAACTTCCAGCAAGAAGGCTCCCGGCATGATTGGCATCGATGATTTCGCGCGTGTGGAATTGCGCGTCGCCCGCGTCAGCGCCGCCGAGCATGTGGAAGGCTCAGACAAACTGCTGCGGCTGACACTCGATGTGGGGACGGAATCGCGGCAGGTGCTGTCGGGCATTCGCTCAAGCTACGCGCCGGAACAGCTGGTCGGACGCCTTGTGATCGTCGTGGCGAACCTGGAGCCACGCAAGATGCGCTTCGGCGTTTCGGCTGGAATGGTGTTGTGCGCCAGCGGCGATGGCGAGGGCGTGTTCCTGCTCGGCGCCGACAGCGGCGCTGCGCCGGGCATGAAAGTCAGTTAGGGCCTGGTCACCTAGCGGCGCAGTCCGCGCGGGCGCTGCGCGCGCCAGTAACGGAGCAGCACATAACCCGCGGCCATGCCGCCCAGGTGCGCGAAGTGCGCCACGCCCTGGCTGGTGCCAAATACGCCCATGTACAGCTCGATGACGCCGTACAACGTCACGAACAGCCACGCGGGCATCGGGATCGGCGGGAACAGCAACATCAATCGCCGCTGCGGAAATGCCATGCCGTAGCACAACAGTAATCCGAAGATGCCGCCCGATGCCCCCAGCGTCGGATACGGGCTCGGATAAATGGTTGCAGTCACCAGCAACTGCGTCAGCGCGGCTCCGAGCACGCAGGCCAGGTAGAACACGCGAAAGCGCGCCGGCCCCAGCAGGTCTTCGACGTCGGGGCCGAACATGAACAAAGCGAACATGTTGAAGAACAGGTGCGTCGGGCTGGCGTGCAGGAATGCGTAACTGACGAGCTGCCACGGCTCGAACGGCAACCCGCCGGTCAGTGGGCCCGAATGCAGCGGCCACAGTTCGAGCCACTCGAACGGTAGCTGCGGCAGCAGCAGTTGCGCGGCATAGATCGCCGCGTTGACGATCAACAGCACGAACACGGTCGGGGTCAGTCTTGCAAACATCGTCGCTCGCCAATTTCCTTTAGTATCGGATGCTCATTGTGCCATCGCGACCCTGGGGCCATGCGACGAGTTGATGCGGCCGATATCGATGCGCTGCTGCCGCAGACGCAGTGCACGCGCTGCGGCTACGCGGGCTGTCGCCCCTACGCCGAAGCCGTCGCGAGCGGCGCGGCGGCGTTGAACCAGTGTCCGCCCGGGGGCGCCGCGCTGATCGCGCGCCTCGCACAGTTGCTCGACTGCGCCCCGCTGCCGCTCAATCCAGCGAATGGGTCCGAGGCGCCGGCGCGCCTGGCGTGGATCGACCCGCAAGCCTGCATCGGTTGCGCGCGTTGCCTGCCGCCGTGTCCCGTCGATGCGATCCTCGGCGCGCAGCGAGCGTTGCACACGGTCATCGCGGCGTGGTGCACGGGCTGCGAGCTGTGCATCGCGTCGTGTCCGGTGGATTGCATCCACATGCAGGAATGGCCGCAGGCCGTGCCGCCGCCTGCGCCGGCGGACAACCGCCGCCGCTATCTTGCGCACGAATCGCGGCGCGTTGCCGATATCGCCGAGCGCGAACGCGAGTTGCAACAGATCAAGCGCGGCGCGCTGCCCGATGCGGGCACGCCGACATGAAACCGTCCGCCGTGGTCCACCTCTATGCCGCGCTGCAGGCCACCAATCCCGAACCGCGCAGCGAGCTCGTGTACGACTCACCGTACCAGCTGCTGGTGGCGGTGATCCTCTCGGCCCAGGCCACCGACAAGAGCGTCAATGTCGCCACGGCGAAATTGTTCAAGCAGGCGCCCGACGCCGCTGCGATGCTGCAGCTCGGCCTGGCCGCCCTGAAACGGCACATCCGCACGATCGGCCTGTTCAATGCCAAGGCGCGCCATATCATCGCGGCCACACGCCTGCTCATCGAGCGGCATGGCGGCGCGGTGCCCGCCGACCGCGCGGCGCTCGAAGCATTGCCCGGGGTGGGCCGCAAGACTGCCAACGTCGTGCTCAACGCCGCCTTTGGCGAGGCGACGATCGCAGTCGATACGCATATCTTCCGCGTCGCGAACCGCACCGGGCTCGCGCCGGGCAGCACGCCGCGCGAAGTCGAAGACGCCTTGCTTGCGGTCACGCCCGCGCATTTCCGGCTGCACGCGCATCACTGGCTGCTGCTGCACGGACGCTACGTGTGCAGGGCGCGGCGCCCGGATTGCCCGCACTGCGTCGTGCGTCGCTGGTGCGAGTATCCCGACAAAACCGTTGACTAGGGCCCTAAGGATTGGCCCACCAGCATCGCGGCAGCGCGAAGTGCGGCTTGCCGGTGTTGTCGGAATCGAGCGGATGCGGAAATCGCGCCGCGTGGCGCGCAGCCACCGGCATCCGGTCGCGCCGGTGGAATGTGAATTCGGCCAGCGGCGGAATCGCCAGCCCCGACTTCTTAAGCAGCGGTGAACTGTTGTTGGGGTGGATGTGCACGCAGGCATGCGTCTGCAGGATCTTCTCGAAGGTGCGCGCGGCCAGTCCGAAAAAGGCTTCGTTCCAGAACTGATCGAGCAGGTGAAATTCGGCGACGATGATGCGGAAGCGGCGCATCAGCGGATCGGAGGCGCCCAACAGCACTTCGTACTCGAATCCCTCGATGTCGATCTGCAGCAGCAGATCCGAGCCGGCGCGCACCGCCGAACCCGCGACCCAATCATCGAGCGTCATGAACTGGTCACTGCTCGTGACACCAAGGAATTTTCGGGTGAAATGAAAACGATCGTGCAATGAGCCGGGATGCTCGACCGAAGCATCGGCCAGATAGACGCTCAGGCCACGGTCGGCGCAGTCTTTTTCGAAACCGGAGAGCAGGCCGACGCCGGGTGAAAAACAGGCCTCGATGCCATCGAAATCGTCGGGCACGAGGTAGCCGCCATCGCCCTCAGGCCCCAATCGCAGCAGCGGCGTGGCGCTTTCCAGTGGTTGTAGCTTTTCCAGCAGCGCCAGGATGCGCTGCTTGTTGGTGGCATCAGTCGGGAAGACGCCCCACGGGCCCAGCAGGTCGATGATCGCTGACTTCAGCGGCTTGGCCACGATCCCCTCAGCGCTTGCAGCGATTCAATGCGCGGCGCGCTTCTTTGGCAGATACAGGTCGGTGAGCGTGCCGGCGTAGGCCTCGGCCGCCATCGCCACGGTCTCCGAAAGCGTCGGATGCGGATGCACGGTGAGACCCACGTCGTGCGCGTCGGCGCCCATCTCGATCGCGAGTGCGACCTCAGCGATCAGTTCGCCTGCGTTCGGGCCGACGATGCCGCCGCCGACGACGCGTTGCGTGGCCGGATCGAACAGCAGTTTCGTAAAGCCTTCATCCCGTCCCAGCGAAAGCGAGCGGCCGCTTGCGGCCCACGGGAACACGGCCTTCTCGACGTTGAGTCCCTGCGCCTTCGCGCCTGACTCGGTAACGCCGGCCCAGGCCACTTCCGGATCGGTATAGGCGACCGAAGGAATGGCGCGTGCATCGAAAAAACTCTTCTGCCCCGCGGCTACTTCGGCCGCGACCTTCGCCTCGTGCGAGGCTTTGTGCGCCAGCATCGGCTGACCGACGACATCGCCGATCGCGAAGATGTGCGGCACATTACTGCGCTGTTGC
>JBOHZW010000050.1:0-15883 GCA_050738715.1 Steroidobacteraceae bacterium
AGCCTATACGCACGAACCGACCGATCGGCGCCAGTTTTCCGAGGCCATCGAGCTGGCGTTCGGCAGCGGCATCCGCCGCACACGATTTCGCGCCCTGATGACGGCCGCTGTATTCATGCTGATCGGCGCGAGCATCGTCGGCGTGCTGTGGATTGGCGCGATCGACGTGCTGGCCGCACGCATGAGCGCCGGGCAACTGGGCCAATTCGTGCTCTACGCGGTCATCCTTGCCAGTTCAATAGGGGCGCTGAGCGAACTGTGGGGCGAAGTGCAGCGCGCCGCCGGTGCGACCGAGCGCTTGCTGGAAATCCTGGCCACCGAGCCACAGATTCGTGGGCCGTCGGCGCCTGCGCATTTGGCCGATCCGGTGCAGGGACGAATAGAATTCGACGCCGTGCGATTTTCCTACCCGAGCCGGCCCGAGCATACTGCGCTCGCGCATTTCGGCCTGGTCGTGACGCCGGGCGAAGCGGTGGCGTTGGTGGGTCCGTCCGGTGCGGGCAAATCAACGGTGTTCCAGTTGTTGCTGCGTTTCTTCGATCCGCGCACCGGGCGCATCCTGCTGGACGGCGTCGACATCGCGCAGCTCGATCCTGCGACGCTGCGCGCGCAAATCGCCGTTGTGGCGCAGGAGCCGGTGATCTTCGCCGGCAACATCGCCGACAACATCCGCTATGGCCGGCCCGCCGCAAGCGACGCCGAGGTTCAGGCGGCCGCGATCGCGGCGGCAGCCGACGAATTCGTGCGCCAGCTCCCGCAAGGCTATGACACGCGGGTCGGCGAACGCGGTGTCACGCTGTCCGGTGGCCAGCGCCAGCGCCTTGCCATTGCGCGCGCGATACTGCGCGACGCGCCCGTGCTGCTGCTCGACGAGGCCACCAGCGCGCTCGATGCCGAAAATGAACGCCTGGTGCAGCAAGGCCTCGCCAACCTGATGGCTGGCCGCGGCGGCCACGCGCGCACGACCATCGTGATTGCGCATCGCCTCGCGACCATCCAGCGCCTGCGGCGCATTGTCGTCATGGACCACGGCCGCATCGTCGCGCAGGGTTCGCACGGCGAACTGATACAGGGCGACGGACTCTACGCGAGGCTTGCCGCATTGCAGTTCCAGCCGCTATGACACTCAGCCCGACAGAACGCGATCGCTATAGCCGGCACTTGCTGCTGCCCGAGATCGGCGAGGCGGGCCAAGAGAAACTGAAGTCTGCACGCGTGCTGGTCGTCGGCGCCGGCGGACTCGGCTCGCCCGCCAGCCTGTATCTCGCGGCTGCGGGCATCGGCACGCTCGGCATTGTCGATCACGATCGCGTCGATATCTCCAACCTGCAGCGCCAGCTCTTGTTCGATGGCGGCAGCATCGGCGCCGGCAAGGCGCTGGCGGCGCAGCAGCGGCTGCGTGCGCTCAACGGTGAAATCAATGTCGTGGCGCACGAGCTCGATTTGCGCGCGGCCAACGCGCTCGAACTGCTGCAACAATATGACTGCGTCGTCGACGGGAGCGACAGGCTCTCGACTCGTTACCTCGTCAATGACGCCTGCGTGCTGCTGCGGCGTCCATTGGTATCGGCCGCGATCCATCGCTTCGAAGGCCAGGCGATGACCTATCTACCGGAGCAAGGGCCTTGCTATCGCTGCCTGTTCCCTGAGTCCTCCTCCGCCGCGGCACCTAACTGCGCCGAAGCCGGCGTGCTGGGAGTGCTGCCCGGCGTGCTCGGCGCCTTGCAGGCCACCGAGACGATCAAGTTGCTGCTCGGTATTGGCGAGCCGCTCGTCGGACGGCTCTTGACCTTCGACGCGCTCGCGATGCAGTGGCACGAGTTCCGCTTTGGCCGCCGCGCCGATTGCGCGGTGTGCGGAACGGCGCCATCGATCAGGACGCTCAGCGACAGCGAAGCGTCCGGCCACCGCGGAACAGCGGGCCATTGGCCGCGATTGAAGCCCGCCGAGCTGCGGCAGCTGATCGACGCAAAAGACAAGGCCCATGCGGCCGCAGCCATGTTGGTCGACGTGCGCGAGCCGCATGAATTCGCGGCGGGACACCTGGCAGGATCGGTCAACATTCCGCTGGGCGATCTCGCGGCCAGGCTCGAGGAACTGCCAGCGGACTCCGCTGTCGTATTCATCTGCCGCAGTGGCCGGCGCAGCCGGGCGGCCTGCGAGCTTTCCGCCCACGGCGGTGTTCAATCCGTCGCCGATCTCGAGGGCGGATTGCAAGCCTGGGCCGCGGCCATCGACCCCTCCATTAAAGTCGCGTAACTTCATGGGGGTCGGAAGCGCAAGATCTTGCCCAGGCCTGATAATTGCGCCCTTCGCTGCGGAGACTTCCTGATGATGACGATGCGCCTCTTGCGCTTAGGCCTGCTGGCCGTTGCCACGGCACTGTGCGTCGGTTGTGGCGCATCCGGCAAGGACAGCGGCGCGGGACAAACCACCGAAGTCGGCGTCGTCGTCGTGCAGCCGCGCTCGACAACGGTCACGACGCAGTTGCCCGGTCGCACGGTGGCCTTCCGCATTGCGCAAGTGCGCCCGCAGGTCAGCGGCATCATCAAACGGCGCCTGTACACGGAAGGTGCGCTGGTGAAGGCCGGCGAAAGCCTCTACCAAATCGATCCCGCGCCTTTCCAGGCTGCGTTCGACAGCGCGCAGGCGCAGGTCGCGAGTGCCGATGCCAACGCGCTGACGATGCGCCTGAAGTACGAACGTTACCTGAAGCTCTCCAAGACGGGTGATGTCAGCCAGCAGGATCGCGACGACATCACGGCGAACTTGCACCAGGCCGAAGCGCAACAGACGGTCGCGCGCGCCGCGCTCGAGACTGCCCGCATCAACCTCGGCTACACGCGCATCGTCGCGCCGATTTCCGGCCGCATCGCCACGTCTGCTTTCACCGAAGGCGCGCTCGTGACCGCCAACCAGGATGCGCCGCTGACGACTGTGCAGCAGTACGCGCCGATGTACGTCGATGTCACGCAACCGGCGACTGAAGTGTTGCGCCTGCGCAAGCAGGTCGCCGCCGGTGCGCTGGCGCATCCGGGGTCGGAGGGCGCCGATGTGGCTTTGCTGCTCGAGGACGGCACGCAGTATCCCCAGCGCGGGCATCTCGAATTCACCGGCGTCACCGAAAGCGAAAGTACCGGCACGATCACGTTGCGCGCCGTGTTTCCGAACACCGACGGCACGCTGCTGCCGGGCATGTACGTGCGCGCTCTGTTGACGCTCGGCGTGGCGCAATCGGCGCTGCTCGTGCCGCAGCAGGCGGTGAACCGCAATGCGCGCGGCGATGCCAGCGTGCTGGTCGTCACGAGCGACAACCATGTCGAGCTGCGCGCGCTACAGCTCGAAGCGAGCGCGAACAACCAGTGGCGCGTGCTGGACGGGCTCAATGCCGGTGAGCGCATCATCGTGCAGGGCCAGCAGAAAGTGAAACCAGGCGATGCCGTCAGGCCTACGGTGGTCGATGTCGGCGCGGCGCCGCCCGCGCCTGGATCATCCCCGGCGCAAGCGCCCGCGACCGCGGCAGCGCCTGCCCGCGGCTAGGCGACGCGACAGTGGCGCGTTTTTTCATCGACCGGCCCATCTTTGCGTGGGTCATCGCCATCATCATCATGCTGGCGGGCGCACTATCGATCCACCAGCTTCCGATCGAGCAATACCCGAACATCGCGCCGACCACGGTATCGATCAACGCCAAGTATCCGGGTGCTTCAGCGCTTGCGCTCGAGGATTCAGTCACGCAGGTCATGGAGCAATCGCTGACCGGCATCGATCACATGGTCTACATGTCATCGACGAGCAACTCGCAGGGCAACGCCAGCATTGCGCTGACTTTCGAGGCGGGCACCAACGCCGACATTGCCGAGGTGCAGGTGCAGAACAAGCTCCAGCAGGCGGTGCGGCGCTTGCCGACGGCGGTGCAGGCGCAAGGTGTCACCGTCAACAAATCGACATCCGGATACCTGACCGTCACGGCGTTTTTCTCACCCGATGGCTCGATGTCGCGTGCCGATGTCGGCGACTACATCGCCTCGAACCTGCTCGATCCAATCAGCCGCGTCGACGGCGTCGGCACCGTGCAGATGTTCGGATCCGGGTACGCGATGCGCATCTGGCTCGATCCGTACAAGCTCAGTCAGTTCCACCTGATTCCGGCTGACCTGACCGCGGCGATCAACGCGCAGAACTCGCAAGTGGCTGCCGGCCAGCTCGGCAGCCAGCCGGCGATCGAAGGCCAGCAGCTCAACGCAATCGTTACCGCGCAGGGCAAGTTGACGACGCCGCAGCAATTCCGCGACATCGTGCTGCGCGTCAACAGCGATGGTTCGGCCCTGCACCTGGGCGACGTGGCACGCGTCGAGCTCGGAGCCGAGACCTACGATGTGTCGACGCGCATTGACGGTCAACCCTCGGTGGCCGTGGGCGTCGCGCTCGCCTCGGGCGCGAACGCATTGGCGACCGCTGACGCGGTGAAGGCGCGAATTGCCGAATTGGCGAGGTACTTTCCGCCGGGACTCGGTTACCGCATCGCCTTCGACAGCGCCCGCTTCGTGCGGATCTCGATCTTCGAGGTCGTCAAGACGCTTTTCGAGGCCGTCGTATTGGTCGTGCTTATCATGTTCCTGTTCCTGCAGAACGTACGGGCGACGCTGATCCCGGCCGTTGCGGTACCGGTCGTGCTGCTCGGCACATTTGGCGTGCTCGCGGTGCTCGGCTATTCCATCAACACGCTCACCATGTTCGGCATGGTGCTCGCCATTGGCCTGCTGGTGGACGACGCCATCGTCGTGGTCGAGAACGTCGAGCGAATCATGCGCGATGAAGGCCTGGATGCGCGCGATGCCACGCGCAGATCGATGGACCAGATCACCGGCGCGCTCCTCGGCATCGCGCTGGTGCTGTCGGCGGTGCTGGTGCCAATGGCCCTGTTCGGCGGATCAACCGGCGTCATCTATCGGCAGTTCTCCGTGACGATGGTCGCGGCGATGATCCTCTCGGTGCTGGTGGCGCTGACGCTGACGCCAGCTTTGTGCGCGACGATCTTGCGGCGCGCCGATGTCGCGGATTCGCACGGGACAGGTTTGCTGGCGCGGCTCGAGCGCCAGTTCGAGCGCCTGAGCGACTACTACCAGGGTATCGTGCGCAGGCTATTGCCGCAGACACGGCGCGCGATGTTCGTGTACGCAGGGCTGCTTGGCTTGCTGGTTCTGCTCGCGATCACGCTGCCGACCGCGTTCCTGCCTGAGGAAGACCAGGGCGCGCTGATGGCAATCATGCAGCTGCCGTCCGGCGCAACCTTGCAGCGGACGGTGGCTGCGCAGGCGCAGCTCGAATCCGACCTGCGCGCCGACAGCGGCGCGGTGAGCGGCGTCTTTTCCATCGCCGGCCGCAGTTTCGCCGGCAGCGGCCAGAACACCGGCATGTCGTTCGTGCTGCTGCGCGACTGGAGCGAGCGCAAGGCGGCCTCGCTGTCGGCGGCCATGACCGCGAAGCGGGCCAACGAGGCCGCCGCCAGGATCCGCGACGCGGCTACGGTCGTCATGTCGCCGCCGCTGATCCGTGGGCTCGGCACTTCGACCGGCTTTGAACTGGAGCTGAAGGATGTCGGCAGCGTCGGGCGCGATGCATTGGCGAAAGCGCGCGACCAGTTGCTCGCGCTTGCGGGGCACGATCCGTACCTCGCACATGTGCGCATCAACGGCCTGGCCGATCAACCGGAGTTTCACCTGAACGTGGATCAGGTGAAGGCCAGCGCGCTCGGCTTGTCGATTGCCGATCTCAACGACACGATCTCGACGGCGATCGGTGGCCTCTACGTCAACGATTTCATCGATCGCGGACGGGTCAAGAAAGTGTACATGCAGGCCGACCCGCCCTACCGCATGCAACCCGGTGACCTCGATCGCTGGTTCGTGCGCAACGCCGGTGGCGACATGGTGCCGGTCTCGACCTTCTCATCGGGCACGTGGTCGCTCAGCACGCCCAGCCTCGAGCGTTTCAACGGCAGCTCCTCGATCGAGATCATCGGCGAGCCTGCGCCCGGCATCAGCAGCGGCACAGCGCTGCAGCATGTCGAAGCATTGGTGGCCAAGCTGCCGCCGGGCATCGGCTACCAGTGGTCAGGCCTGTCGTACCAGGAAAAGCTGTCCGGCTCGCAGGCGCCTGCGCTGTACGCAATTTCGGTCGTGTTCGTCTTCCTGTGCCTCGCGGCACTGTACGAGAGCTGGTCGTTGCCCTTCTCGGTGATGCTGGTCGTGCCGCTGGGCGTGATCGGCGCGCTGCTGGCCGCGTGGAGCCGAGGGTTGGCGAACGATGTGTATTTCCAGGTCGGATTGCTGACGACGGTGGGCCTGTCGGCGAAGAACGCGATCCTGATCGTCGAGTTCGCAAAGAAATTGCATGAGGGCGGACTCGAGCTGCACAAGGCGATCTTGCAAACGGTGCGGATCCGCTTGCGGCCGATCCTGATGACCTCGCTGGCATTCATGCTGGGCGTTTTGCCGCTCGTGCTGAGCACAGGCGCCGGCGCCGCCAGCCGCGTCGCGATCGGCACCGGCGTGTTCGGTGGCATGCTCGCCGCCACCGTGCTCGGTGTGTTCTTCGCGCCGCTGTTCTTCGTGATGCTGCAGCAGCTGATGGCGCGGCGTTCCGCGCCCGCGTAGAGTGCAGCTAGCTCAAAGGCCGATTCGGCCGAGCGCGTCGGCAATGCCGCGCAGGCTTGCAGCGAGTGATGGATGGTCGGCTTCGAAACGAGCCGCCAGCGCCTCCAGCCGCGGCGCGTGCGCCCCGGTTTCCGGTCCGGGACCGATATCGCCAACGATCCGCTGCAGCATGCCGCGCGCCTCGTCGTCCAGCTGCGGCGTGTCGCGCAGCTCGGCATGCAACTGGGCAATCGCTTCGTGCAGGCTCTCCTTGCTCATGCGCACAATGATAGCCGATATCAAAACAAATCCAGCGAGCTCTCGACGGTCGGCGCCTGCGCCCGGGCCTGCGCCTCGGCGGCGCTGAGCAGGCTCCCGACGCGCACGCCGAGCAGCCGCAAGCGACGATCGAGCGGTGCTCGCTTCAGGCACCGCCCTGCCGTGCGACGAATCACCGCGGCGTCGGCAGTATGGAAATCGAGCGTCTGTGCGCGCGTGATCGACTGGAAATTGTCATAGCGCAGCTTTACGCCGATCGTGCGACCAGCATAACCGTGCCGCGCGAGATCGGTGGCGAGGCGCTCGCAAAGTGCCGTGAACACGCCGCTCAACTCCGCTCGGTCACGCACCGCATGCAGGTCGCGCTCGAAAGTCGTCTCGCAACTCATCGACACCGGTTCACTGTGCGTACTGATGTCGCGCTCATCGCGTCCCCACGAAGCCTCGTGCAGCCAGTGCCCCTGATGGCGACCGAACTGTTCGATCAGCCAGCGCAACTCGCACCGGGCCAGGTCTCCGATCGTGCTCAGGCCGAGCTGCTCTAGGCGTGCGCTGGCCTTCGGCCCGATGCCATTGATCTTGCGGCACGGCAATGGCCACACACGCTCGGCGATATCGCGCGCGTAGATGATCGTGATTCCCCGGGGCTTGTCGAATTCACTGGCAAGCTTTGCCAGCAGCTTGTTGGGCGCGACGCCGATCGAGCAACTCAAGCCCGTGCCCGCCTGTATCGCCTGCTGGATGCGCAATGCGAGCGGGCGGCCGCCGTCATCGGCGCCGCCGGGCACTGCGTCGAAGTCGATGTACACTTCGTCGATGCCGCGATCCTCGACACGCGGCGCGATCGCGGCGATCGCCGCCTTGAACAGCCGCGAGTAGCGACGGTACTCGTCGAAATCCGCCGGTAACAGCATTGCCTGCGGACAGAGCCGCGCGGCCTGCATCAGTCCCATGCCCGAGTGCACGCCGAACTCCCGCGCCGCGTACGTCGCGGTGGTGACGACGCCGCGCCCCTGGTAGCTGTCGAGTCGCGCAAACTCGCCGGCCTGGTCGTCCCGGTTGGAACGGTGGCGTCCGCCGATGACGACCGGCTTGCCGGTCAGCAGCGGATAGCGCAGCAATTCCACCGAGGCGTAGAACGCATCCATGTCCAGGTGCGCGATGCGCCGCCCGGATCGCGCCAGCGCCTTGTTCATGCGTCCGGCTGGCCGTGCCAGAACCTGCGGTGCAACGGACGGGCGCCGAGGTTGTTCACGAGCTCGGCGGGCTCCGCAACGTTCCATATCGCGACATCGCACCACTGGCCGGCTGCGATCGTGCCGATGGATTCCTGCAGACCCAGCGCACGCGCAGCGTGACAGGTAACGCCCGCGAGACACTCCGCGGTGGTGAGGCCGAATTCCACCGCTGCCAGGTTCATCGCTGCAAGCAACGAAGTCAGCGGCGACGTGCCGGGATTGCAATCTGTGGACACCGCCATCGGCACGAGCGCGCGCCGCAACGCATCGACCGGCGGAAGCTGTCGCTCCCGCAGGAAATAGAACGCGCCCGGCAGCAGCACGGCGACCGTGCCTGCCTGCGCCATCGCAGCGATGCCGTCGTCGTCGGTGTATTCGAGGTGATCGGCCGACAGCGCGCGATGCTGCGCAGCAAGTCGCGCGCCGTGCATGTTGGACAATTGGTCCGCATGCAGTTTAAGGCGCAGACCGTGCGCTCGCGCAGCATCGAACGCCTGCGCGACCTGCGCCGCCGTGAAGGCGACCGACTCGCAGTAGGCATCGAAGGCATCGGCGAGCCCACTCGCCGCTACCGCCGGTACCAGCTCCGTGCACAGCCGCTTCACGTAGCCTTCGACGTCGCCCTTGTGTTCTGGCGGCAACGCGTGCGCACCGAGGTAGGTCGTCGCGATACCGCGCGCGCGCACATCGGCGATCGTGCGCGCCGCGCGCAGCATGCGCAGCTCGGTGTCGAGATCGAGGCCGTACCCCGACTTGATCTCGAGCGTCGTGACGCCTTCCGCCAGCAACGCATCAACGCGTGGCAGCGCACTTTCGACCAGTTGCTGCAGGCTGGCCGCGCGCGTCGCCGTGACGGTCGAGAGAATGCCGCCGCCCGATTTCGCAATGCTCTGGTAGCTCTCGCCCGACCTGCGGCGCTCGAATTCCGCAGCGCGATTTCCCGCGTGCACGATGTGCGTGTGGCAGTCGATGAATCCGGGCGTCACGAGCCGTCCGCTGCAGTCGAAAACTTCTGCCTGCGGATAACGCCGCTGCAGTTCATCGAAAGCGCCGGTCGCCGCGATGCGGCCATGCTGCACGGCGATCGCCAGCGCCTGCACCGCGTCGCCATTCTGGCGGCCCGCGCGGCCGGGCATTGCGCTCCAGACCCTGCCGTGGGCGATGATGCAGGCGGCGCTGTTTGCTCTCATGAGTGCGAGATTACCTGCACCGCACTGCCGGCGCCACGCGGTGCTAACATGTTGCGGATGCAAGCGGGAGCCGCCAGGGCGCAGGGCGCAATTACCTACGAAAACCTGTGGCACGAGGGCCGCTGGCTGCAAAATGCGACTGTCCGCATCGACGCAGCGGGCAACATTACGGATGTCTCAACTGAGACTCGCGACACCGGGCCAGTGGTTGCCGGATTGACGGTTCCGGGCCTCGTGGATGCGCACTGTCATGCGTTCCAGCGCGCGCTCGGCGCATGGACACAGCGTGCCGCAGGCGCCCGCGATGATTTCTGGAGTTGGCGCGAAACCATGTACGCGCTGGCCGGCCGCCTCGAACGCGACGACCTCGAGGCGATCAGCGCGCGCTGCTACCTGGAACTGCTGCGCGGCGGCTACACCGCCGTCGCCGAATTCCTCTACCTGCATCGCTTGCGAGGCGGGCGCGAACTCGATGCCGATGCCGGCATTGCCGCGGCCGCGCGCCGCACCGGCATGCGCCTTACGCTGTTGCCGACGCTCTACCAACATGCCGATTTCGGCGGCGCCGCGCCCAAACCGGGCCAGCAGCCGTTCGCGCGCGATGCGAGCCGATTCCTCGAAGACTGGCAGGAACTGTGCCGGCGCTATCCAGCCGGCGGCGACGTCGCGCTCGGCGTGGCCTACCACAGCCTGCGCGCCGTCGACATCGAGACGATTGCACGCGTGCAGGCTTCGTTGCAGGAGGATGCGCGCTGCCGCTGCGTGCACATCCACGTTGCCGAGCAACCGGCCGAGGTCACCGCCTGTCTGCGCCAGCACGGATTGCCGCCCGTTGCGCTGCTCGCCTCGCGCGGCTTGTTGTCGGCGAAATGGGCGCTCGTGCACGCGACGCAATCGAGCGAAGCCGAGTTCGCGCAGATCCGCGCGGCGCACGCCACCGTTGTGTTGTGCCCGACGACGGAAGCCGACCTGGGCGATGGCTGCCCGGTCGTCGCGCCGTTTCTTGAAGCCGGCGGCCAGATGGCCATTGGTTCGGACAGCAACATCGGCCGCAGTTCGCTCGACGAATTGCGTCAGCTCGAGTGGTCGCAACGGCTGGCGCGCGGCCGGCGCAACGTATTCAGCACCGCGGCCGAGCCCGCCGCGGCCGATCGGTTGTTCCGCATCGCGCATGAGGGCGGCCAACGCGCAATCGGCGCGGCATCCGCCGGCGCGGCCGATTACGTCACCTACGCCGCGCAGGAAGGCGATTGCGATCTGCAGGCAGGCCCCGAATACCTGAGTGCGCTGGTGTTCGATGCGGTCGCGCCGCGTGCGCGGCACGTGCTGGTCGGTGGGCGCTGGCTGATTCGCGACGGCATGCACGACGAAGAAACCACTATCGAAGCGCGCTATCGCGAAACGATCAGGCGATTACGTCCGGAGATTCTCCAGTGGAAAGCAACATGAACAAAGAAACTCCTCGTGTCATACGCGCGCCGCGCGGCAAGACGCTCAGCGCCCGTTCCTGGCTGACGGAAGCACCGCTGCGCATGCTGATGAACAACCTCGATCCCGACGTGGCCGAACGGCCTGGCGACCTGGTCGTGTACGGCGGCATCGGCAAGGCCGCGCGCAACTGGGCCTGCTACGACGCGATCGTCGCCGCGCTCCGTGCACTCGGCGATGAGGAGACGCTGCTGATCCAGGCGGGCCGGCCGGTCGGCGAGTTTCGCACCCCCGCGGACGCGCCGCGCGTGCTGATCGCGAACTCGAACCTCGTGCCGCATTGGGCAACGTGGGAGCACTTCAACGAACTCGATCGGCGCGGACTGATGATGTTCGGGCAGATGACCGCGGGCTCCTGGATCTACATCGGCTCGCAAGGCATCGTGCAGGGCACGTACGAAACTTTCGTCGAGATGGGCCGCCGGCATTTCAACGGCCAGCTCGCCGGCCGCTGGGTGCTGACCGCTGGACTGGGCGGCATGGGCGGCGCGCAGCCGCTCGCCGCAACGATGGCGGGTGCGTCAATGCTCGCGATCGAATGCCGGCAATCGAGCATCGACATGCGCTTGCGCACGCGCTATCTCGACCGCCAGGCCGCTTCGCTTGATGAGGCACTGTCCGTACTTGCCAACGCTGCCGCAAGGGGCGATGCCATCTCAGTAGGCCTGTGCGCGAATGCCGCCGAAGTGCTGCCGGAGATGGTCAGGCGCGGCATCAAACCCGACGCGGTCACCGATCAGACCTCTGCTCACGATCCGGTGCACGGTTACCTGCCAGCGGGCTGGACGGTGCCGCAGTGGGAGGAACTGCAGAAGAGTGATCCGTCGCGCGTCAGTCGGGCCGCGAGCGAGTCGATGGCCGTTCACGTGCGCGCGATGCTGCATTTCAAGCATGCAGGCATTCCGACCTTCGACTACGGCAACAATATCCGCCAGGTGGCGCTGGGCGAAGGCGTGAAGGACGCCTTCGACATCCCGGGATTCGTGCCCGAATACGTGCGGCCGCTGTTTTGCCGCGGCATCGGGCCATTCCGCTGGGCGGCGTTGTCGGGCGATCCCGAAGACATCGCGAAGACTGACGCGAAAGTGCGCGAACTGATTCCCAACGATGCGCATTTGCATCGCTGGCTCGACATGGCCAGGGAACGCATCCAGTTCCAGGGCCTGCCTGCACGCATTTGCTGGGTCGGTCTCGGAGATCGGCACAGGCTGGGCCTCGCGTTCAACGAGATGGTCGCCTCAGGCGAACTCGCGGCGCCAATCGTCATCGGCCGCGACCACCTCGACTCCGGTTCGGTGGCGAGCCCGAACCGCGAGACGGAATCGATGCGCGATGGCTCGGATGCCGTTTCCGACTGGCCGTTGCTCAATGCCCTGCTCAACACCGCAAGCGGCGCCACGTGGGTGTCGATCCATCACGGCGGCGGCGTGGGCATGGGCTATTCGCAGCATGCAGGCGTAGTGATCGTGTGCGATGGCACGCCAGCTGCGGCGCGGCGCATCGAGCGCGTGCTGTGGAACGACCCGGGGACCGGCGTCATGCGCCACGCCGACGCCGGCTACGACATCGCGCTGCAATGTGCACGCGAGCACAAGTTGAACCTGCCGATGCTGACCGGCAAGGGGGCGCCATGACCGAGCTGCGCGCCGGCGCATTGACGCTCGAGGCGCTGCGCGCCGCGCACTCCGCGCCGGTTTCGATGCGGCTCACGCGCGCCGACTACGCGCGCGTGCGCCGTTCGCGCGCGGTCATCGAATCGTTGCTTGCACGCGGCGAAACTGCTTACGGCGTGAACACCGGCTTCGGATCGCTCGCGAGCACGCGCATCAGCACCGCCGACCTCGCGCAGTTGCAACACAACCTGGTGCTGTCGCACTCGGCCGGCACGGGTGCTCCGCTCAGTGATGAAGTGGTGCGGCTGGTGCTGGTGCTGAAGATCGCAAGCCTCGCGCAAGGCTATTCAGGCGTGCGCGCCGCCACGCTGCGCGCGCTGCAGGCGCTATTGCGCGCCGGTGTGTACCCGTTGATTCCGGGACAGGGCTCGGTGGGCGCATCGGGCGACCTCGCGCCGCTCGCGCATATGTCGGCCGTGCTACTGGGCGTCGGCCAGGTCCGTTATCGCGGTCGCGTGCTCGACGCGTTGCGCGGCCTGCGCATCGCGGGATTGCGCCCGCTGAAGCTCGCCGCGAAAGAGGGACTCGCGCTGCTGAATGGCACGCAGGTCTCGACGGCGCTCGCGCTCGCCGGTTTGTTTGCGATCGAGAATGTCTTCGCCGCTGCGCTGGTCACCGGCGCAATGTCGGTCGATGCGATGAAAGGGAGCGATGCGCCCTTCGATGCGCGCATCCATGCCGTGCGACGACAACCCGGGCAGATCGACGTGGCCGCGCAGTTGCGCACGCTGTTGCGCGGCAGCCGCATCCGCGCTTCGCACCTCGACTGCGACCGGGTGCAGGACCCCTACTCGCTACGATGCCAGCCGCAAGTAATGGGAGCCTGTCTCGACCTGTTGCGCACGGCCGGCGCGACGCTGCTGCGCGAGGCGAATGCCGTCACCGACAATCCGCTGGTGTTCGCGCGCGAGAACGACGTGATGTCGGGCGGAAACTTCCATGCCGAGCCCGTTGCGTTCGCGGCCGACCAGCTGGCGTTGGCGGTTGCTGAAGTGGGCTCGATCGCCGAACGCCGCATCGCGCTGCTCGTTGACACCAAGATGAGCGGATTGCCGGCATACCTCGTCGCCAACAGCGGCGTGAATTCCGGCTTCATGGTCGCGCAGGTGACAGCCGCGGCGCTGGCTTCGGAAAACAAGGCGCTCGCGCATCCTTCCAGCGTCGATACCATTCCCACGTCGGCGAACCAGGAAGACCATGTCTCGATGGCGACCTATGCGGCACGACGCTTGCTCGCGATGGCGGAGAACGCCGCGGGCATCATTGCGATCGAACTGCTGGCCGCCGCGCAAGGACTCGATTTTCACCGGCCGTTGCGCAGCTCCGCGCCGCTCGACGCGGTGCGCGCCGTGTTGCGCCGGCGCGTGCCGGGCCTGAAGTCCGATCGCTACTTCGGCCCCGACATCGCTGCGGCGCGCGCGCTCGTTACGGGCGGCGCATTGCGTGAACACATTCGCACGCGGCTGTTCGGCTAGGGCCTGGCGCGGCGCGAATCGATGCCACTGTGACGCTAGCGACGAAAGACTTTCCGACTCATACGGTGGTGCACGGCACGTCGCCGCTGGTCATCAGCGTGCCGCACGGCGGCACGGAGCTGCCGGCGGACCTGGCGCCGCAGATGACACCACTCGCGCTGTCGGTGCCGGACACCGACTGGCACGTCGGCAAGCTGTATGACTTCGCGGCGACGCTGGGCGCGACGATGATCATGGCGAGGCAATCGCGCTACCTGATCGACCTGAATCGTCCGCCCGATGACGCGGCGCTCTACGCAAAGTCACCGCAGACCGGCCTGTGCCCGGCGTTGAGCTTCGCCGGCGAGGCACTCTACCTCGACGGACGCAGCGCGGTTTCGCCGGCTGAAGTCGCGCGGCGTCGCAGGCAATACTGGGAGCCGTATCACGCCGAACTGCGCGCGCAACTCGATGCGGCACGCGCGCAGCACGGGTTTGCGCTGCTGCTCGATGCGCATTCCATTCGCAGCGTCGTGCCACGGCTGTTCGACGGAGCGCTGCCGGATATCAACATCGGCACCAACGACGGGCGTTCATGCTCGCCGCGGCTCAGCGAAGTATTGCGCCCGCCGCTCGAAGCCACGCAGCGTTGGTCGCACGTGTTCGATGGGCGCTTCAAGGGCGGACACATCACGCGGCACTACGGACAGCCCGCAGGCAGTATTCACGCCTTGCAGATCGAACTCGCCCAGAGCAGCTATATGGATGAATCGGGCACCACGTATGACGCCGCGCGGGCTGCGCCGCTCCAGGAATTGCTGCGGACACTGCTCGAAACCCTGCTGGCGCTGCCGCTCAAGGCGACATGAGCGCGGATCAAACGCCGCAATCGCTTGCTGAGGCAGAGCGGCGCGTGCGCGCCGCGCTGGTCTCCACACCCGACTCTGCGCGCCTGCACGATGACCTGGGAACAATCCTCGCCCGGCAGGGCCGCCACGCAGAAGCCACTTCTTCCTTCGAACGCGCACTGAGGCTTGAGCCTGGGCTGCCGCACATCCGCAGGCACCTTGCAGACGCGCTGGCTGCCAGCGGCCGTGGTGAGGGCGCAGACCGGATGTACGCAGCGTACTTTGCGCAGGATCCGGACCGACAGGCGATTGCTGACGGCGCCGAACATCTCAAGGCCGAGCGCAAACCTGAAGCCATCGCGGCATTTGAAAGCGTACTGCGCCGCAAACCGGACAACATCGATGCGCTGCGCATGCTGGCACTGGCGCTGGTGGGAGATGCGGCCACAGCGGATGACGCCGAAGCCCTGCTGAACCGCGTGACCACACTGGCACCCGATTACACCGCCGCGTGGATCAACCTCGGCGCGCTGTATGTCGACCAGAAGAAATGGGTGAAGGGCGTCGAGAGCTTCCGCACGGCTACCCGCCTCGCGCCCGCAAATCCCACCGCCTGGTTGGGACTTGCAAACGCGCTGGCACAAGCCACCTACCCGGAAGAAAGCGTCGCTGCATACCGCCGCGCGGTCGAATTGAACCCGGGCAATGCCAATGCGCAGATTAGCCTGGCGCATGAATTGAAGGCGATCGGCCAACAGGACGCGGCGATCGCTGCCTATCGCGCAGCGATAAGGCTGCGCCCGGATTTCGGCGAAGCCTACTGGAGTCTGGCCAATCTCAAGACCTTTCGCTTCTCGCCCGAAGAAGTCGCGGCCATGCGCGAGCAGGTGGGACACGACACACTGACGCCGTCCACTGCCGCCCATTTCTGCTTCGCACTCGGCAAGGCGTACGAAGACAACGCGAACTACGATTCAGCCTGGCAGTGGTATCACAGCGGAAATCAGCGCCAGCGGCAGCTTGTGTCGCACGATCCGTTGATCATGGAAAAACGCCACGCGGCGATCATCGATGT
>JBOHZW010000051.1:0-5835 GCA_050738715.1 Steroidobacteraceae bacterium
TCACGCAGCCGCTGGTGTGGAATGGCGAGCGACTCGGTACGCTTTACCTGCGCGCGCGCAACGAGCTCGGCCCGCGGCTGCTCACGTATTCCGGCATCATCGTGCTGGCGGCGCTGCTGGGCATGACGGTGGCTTTGCTACTGGCGACTGCGCTACAGACAGTGGTGACCGAACCTCTCGATGAAATCGTGCGGGTCGCGCAGCAGGTGCGCTCCGGGCGTGATTATTCGACGCGCGCCCGGCACTCGACGCGCGATGAGCTTGCCGTCGTTGTCGATGCGTTCAACAACATGCTTGATGAGATCCAGGCGCGAACGCTGGCGCAGGAGCGCGGCAACGCGGCGCTGCAGGAGAGCGAGCGCTTGTATCGCGCCATCGGTGAATCGACGAACTACGGCGTGTGGGTGTGCGACGCCGCGGGCCGCAACACCTACGCCAGCGAGTCGTTCCTGAAACTGGTCGGCCTGACGCCGGCGCAGTACCTGGATCCCAGCTGGAACAGCGTGCTTGATCCCGACGAGCGGGCCGCGATCAGCGCAGCCTGGCAGGACTGCGTGCGCCGCGGTGGAACGTGGTACCGCGAGCACCGCGTCAAGGGCGTCGATGGACGCTTCCACGACATCCTCGCCCAAGGCGTGCCGATCCGCAACGAGAGCGGCGTCATCACCGGCTGGGCCGGCTTCCACCTCGACATCCATCGATTGAAGGACACCGAAACGCAGCTGCGCGACGCCAACCGCCGCAAGGATGAGTTTCTCGCCACGCTCGCGCACGAACTGCGCAACCCCCTGGCGCCGATCCGCCACGCGGTGCGCTTCCTGCAGGCAACCGGCGTCAGCGTGGAGAAGCACCAATGGGGTCGCGAGGTCATTGCCCGGCAGGTCGATCGGATGGCTCTGCTCCTCGACGATCTGCTCGAAGTCTCGCGCATCACGCGCGGCCGGCTGGAACTCTCGCGCAGCAACGTCTCGCTCGAGCAGCTGGTGACGCAGGCGGTCGAAACCGCACGGCCGCTGCTGGATAAAAAGCGCCACACGCTGCGCGTGAACATGCCGTCGGAACCGGTGGAGCTGCACGTCGATCCGTTGCGCGCGTCGCAATCCCTCGGGAACGTGTTGACGAACGCTGCCAAGTACACCGACGCAGGCGGGCAGATCGACTTGAATGCCAGCGTCGATGGCCTGTCCTTGACGATCGCCGTCAGGGATTCGGGCATTGGTCTCGCTGCCGAGTCGATCCCCCGGCTGTTCGAAATGTTCTCGCAGGTCGACTCGATCAGCGAGCGCACAGAAGGAGGGTTGGGAATCGGCCTCGCGCTCGTCAAAGGCCTGATGGACCTGCACGGCGGCAGCGTGCAGGTGGCGAGCGAAGGATTGGGCCAGGGCAGCACCTTTACGCTGCGATTTCCGGGCGTCGTGTTGCCTGGACCGAGCGCGAAATCGGCGGACTCCGCGCTGCAGCCCATCATCGTTTCGCGCGCACGCGCCCGCGTGCTCGTCGTCGATGACAACCAGGACGCAGCCGACAGCCTCGTGCAGCTCCTGTCATTGGCGCAGCACGACGTGACCGTGGCCTATTCCGGCCAGCAAGCCCTCGAGCTGTGCAGGGAGAAGCAACCGCAAGTCATGGTTCTCGACATCGGCATGCCGTTTCCGAACGGCCACGAGGTCGCGCGCCGCGTGCGCGCACAGGCCTGGGGTCAGGGAGCGCTGTTGGTAGCGGTCACCGGCTGGGGCCAGGAAGCCGACCGCGTCAAAACACGCGAGTCAGGATTCGATCATCACCTGACCAAACCCATCGACATCGATGAACTCGAGCGCATCATGGACGATTTCATGTCTGCACAGGCAGAGCCGCGCGCGACTCTTTGAGCAACAAGTTGGCGAGCGGCAGCGAGATGTTCAGCTCGCAGCTGGTTGCGCCGTTTACATCGGTATCCGCGGCGTCTTCGCTATCGCGCCACTGGTAGTCACCCCCCAGGCGCACGACGCGCTGGCGGATCATCTCGAGGTCAAGCGCATCGTCGACTGTAGGCGGCTTGGTCTCACCGCTGCTGGCGTCGTCGTGCTTCGATACGGCCCGCAAGCGCAGGCGCAAAGTATCCGCAGCTTCCTGCACAGCCAGTTGGACGCGCTGCGGGCGCGCAACGGTGATGACGTGCAGCAGACCTTCCTCGACGATGCGAAACACGATGATGGCCGCGTCTGGTCTTAGCTGCAATTCCTCGTCGGGGTAATGCTCCGTGTAATCGAGCTGCGCGCACGCCTCCGACATGTGCCACTTCAACGCGCTGTACAGGCCGATGTGGTCGAGCAGTGTTGGCCGCAGGTCCTCGACGATACGGCGTTTGACGTCGACACCGGTCAGCAACGCATCCTGCAGTCGCGTGAAATGCAGCTGCACGAGCGGATCGTCGGTAGGCAGGCGCTCCTCGAGCCATGCAACATTCAATCGCGCTGCGATCAGCAATCCGCCCATCTCATCGTGCAACCGGTCCGCAATCGTGGCGCGGTGCTGTTCGGCCAACTGCTGCTGGCGGGCACACAAATCGCCCAACAGCCGCAGCTCGTGTTGCAATTTTTCCTGTTGCACTTCCATGATTTCACCGTTGCGCGCTGTCACCCACTCCAAGAGTATGCGCGGCATTTCGACATGCGAACAAGCCCGCGTTCGCGCGGCGCGGGCAACGATAACGTACTGTAAAACCTTGTCGGCACAGTCCCACAGTGGCAAACAAAGACCACCGACAGATGGCACCGGGCACGAGCTTTAGCCTTATGCCCGCAGTCAACCACCAGTAAGGCGGGCGCGAACATGACGTACAAGCAGCTGTTGATTCATCGATATCATTCCGTCCGGAGCAATCTGCCGCCGCGCGAACCGCTCGATTACATGGCGCTGCGCAACCTCGATGCTCTGCACGCCTGGCAGCGTCGGCGGCTCGAGCAGGCTGATCAGACTCCGCGCCGGCACCAGTCCGCATGGTCGCAGCAGTCGCGCCGTTGGGGATTCATCGTTCCCACCTTCTGGTCACACCACGCGACCTGATTACTTAGCTGTCCGCGCCCACGGCGGGCAGCGCTCGATACGCACGGCGGATTTCCTGCACGAGCGCGTCGACCGCACCGCCCTTGGTGATATATCCCGCCGCGCCCTTCGCCAGCACCGCCGCCGCCACTTCCGGCGAGAGATACCCGCTGTAGACGAGAATCGCGAACGGCATGGCATTTGCGCGGGCGTCGTCGAGGAGCTTGAGCGCCGTGCAATCCGGAAGCCTGAAGTCGAGTATGACGACGTCAGCCTGCGCTTCCCGTGCCTTGCGTAGCGCATCGGCGCCCCTGTCCCAATAGCCCACCGGCTCGAAGTCCGGCTCCAGGCCGAGCACTTCGGACAGCGACCACGCGAGGTCCTCGTTGTTGTCAACGATGTAGAGTCGGCAGCGTCGCGATGTTGAGTCCATAACCCGGTGGCGCGTCGGCGCCAATCGAAAGCGGTTGAGTGTAGCGGTCGCACTGCGCCCGTGCCACGCCCAGGAGCGGGCGCGGCTCGTGTGCCGGGCGCGCCTCGCGAACGGGCCGTGGCGGCGCAGCGCCTGCATTCAGCAGGCGCGAATGGAGCGCGCGCACCACGCCGTAGCACTCGCAGGATCGCTGTTCCAGTTCGCGGTGATCGAGCACCGTCAGCCGGCCACGCCGACAGCGGATGGCGCCGCAGTTCTGCAGTGTGCGCGCAGCCGCGGTGATGCTCTCGCGCCGCACGCCGAGGATCTCACCAAGCCATTCATGGGTCGCGGCGAGTTCCCGCGCTTCTCCGCGATCGAGGGTACCGAGCAGCCAACGGCTGAGCCGCTGCTCCACCGAGTGACGCCTGTTACAAATGGAGGACTGTGTCAGCTCCATGAACAGCGTCTGCACGTAGCGCAGGATCAAGCGCTGGAATGCGCCGCCGCGGCTGAACTCCACGGCCAGCCGATGCGCGCCGCCTCGATAGGTCCACCCGCCCGTCTGTACCAGCGCGCGGTTCGGTGCCATCGAGTCATACATGAACAGGGAAGCGCCAATCAGGCCCTCGGCGCCTATGCCGGTGACCTCGCAGGTCGATCCGTCCGCCAGCGCGCACTGCAGCGACATGACGGCCGTGATAGGAAAATACACGTATTGAAGCTCGGAGTCCTGCTCACATACCACTTGCCCCCGTTCGATCCTCACCCGCTGCAGCATCGAAACCAGGCGCGCGTAGTCATCCGCGGGCAAGGCCTGCAGCAGACGATTGTCACGCCCTTCGAAGTTGGTTTGCATTTGATTCCTCCACGATCGAGTGTGGAGCGCCAAACGCGGCAACACTGTCCGTGCCGGCGAGCGATGCGTGTAGGACGACGGCGACAATGAAAGCGTCCAATTCACGCGCGGGCGTCAGTTAAATCGCGCCCTGCTGCGCCAGCGCGTCGATCTGGACTTCGCTCAGCGACAACACGGCGCGCAACACTTCGCGCGTGTGCGCACCGAGCGCCGGCGGCGGCAAGCGATATTCGACCGGCGCTGCCGAGAGTCGCAGCGGGCTGGCGATGCCGGGCACGGCCGCCGCGCCGGCCGCGGCCGGCGCTATGTTCACTTGCAGCTGGCGCGAGCGCACCTGCACATCCTGGAAAACATCTGCGATGTCGTTGATCGGCCCGCAAGGCACGCCGGCCGCTTCGAGCAGCGCGATCCAATCACGCGTACCGCGCGTGCGCGTGACAGCGCTCATCATGTCGATGAGTGGCCTGCGGTTCGCGACGCGCCGAGGGTTCGTAGCGAAGCGCTCATCGGCGGCCCACTCGGGCCGTTCAACGCAGCGGCAGAAATTCGCGAACTGCGAATCGTTGCCGATCGCCAGCATCATCCAGCCATCCCGCGTCGGAAAATCCTGGTACGGCACGATGCTCGGGTGCGCGTTGCCGGGCCGGTCGGGCGCCGTGCCAGTGGCCAGGTAGTTCATGCCCTGGTAGGCGAGCATCGCGACCGCGACATCGAGCAACGCGAGGTCGATGTATTGCCCGCGCTTCGTGCGCTCACGTTGCATTAATGCTGCGAGCACCGCGATTGCCGCGTACAAACCGGTCGACAGGTCGGCCATCGCGACGCCGATTTTCTGCGGCCCACTGCCCGGCTCGGCGCGCGGTTTTCCGGTGATGCTCATCAGCCCGCTCATGCCCTGGATCATCGCGTCGTAGCCGGCGCGCGCTGCGTACGGGCCACTCTGGCCGAAGCCGGTGATCGAGCAATAGATGAGCCGTGGATTCAACTTGCTGAGCGTCGCGTAGTCGAACGCGTGGCGGGCGGCGGTGCCGGCCTTGAAGTTCTCGACGAGCACATCGCAATGCTGTGCCAGCGATGCGATCAGTTGCGCGCCGGCCGTAGCGGAAATATCGACGGTGATCGAGCGCTTGTTGCGGTTCGCGCTCGCGTAATACGCCGAGTAGCCGGCTTCCTTGAAATCAGGCGGACCCCAGGCGCGCGTGTCATCGCCCGTTCCGGGACGCTCCACCTTGATGATTTCTGCGCCGAGATCGCCGAGCACCTGCGTGGCCCAGGGACCGGCCAGTACGCGCGACAGGTCAAGGACTCGTATGCCCGCCAGTGCCCCCTGCCCGCTCATTGCGCCACTCCCCGGGCGTTAAAGCACCCGGCCGCAGCATAGCTCAGGCCGGCGCGCGCGCGACAGCCACGGCCGCCTCGAAGGCGGCCAGCGGTTCAGGCCGCGCAAGCTGGTAGCCTTGCGCAAAATCGATGCCCAACTGCGTCAGGTGTTCGAGCGCCTCGGCACTCTCGACGCGCTCGGCAATCGTTGCAATAC
>JBOHZW010000052.1:0-10083 GCA_050738715.1 Steroidobacteraceae bacterium
CGTCTGCCCCCGACACTTCGGAGCGCGTCGCGATCTTGTCGATTTCGTCGAGAAACACGATGCCGTTCTGCTCGGCGTTGGCGAGCGCGCGCGCCTTGAGCTCATCTTCATTGATGAGCTTCGCGGCCTCTTCATCGACGAGCAGTTTCAATGCCTCACGCACCTTGACGCGGCGCGGCTTGCTGCGAGTATTGCCGAGGTTCTGGAACATCGACTGCAGCTGCTGCTGCATCTCTTCCATGCCCGGCGGCGCCATGATGTCGACGCCCGCGGGAAGCGAGCGCAGTTCGATCTCGATCTCGCGGTCGTCCAGCTCGCCGCGCAACAGCATCTCGCGGAATTTCTGCCGCGTCTCGGCATCGCGCGGCTGCACCGGCTCGTCGGTCGAGAAACCGCTGAGCTTCGGCCGCGGCAACAGCGCATCGAGCACGCGTTCCTGCGCCGCATTGCGCGCGGGTTCGCGCACCTGCGCGACTTCCTGCTCGCGGGTCATCTTGACGGCGACCTCGGCCAGTTCCTTGATGATCGAGTCGACCTCGCGGCCGACGTAGCCCACCTCGGTGAATTTCGTCGCCTCGACCTTTACGAACGGCGCGTTCGCCAGGCGTGCGAGCCGGCGCGCGATCTCGGTCTTGCCGCAGCCCGTCGGACCGATCATCAGGATGTTCTTCGGTGTGATCTCCTGACGCAGCGGCTCTTCGACCTGCATGCGCCGCCAGCGGTTGCGCAGAGCAATCGCCACCGAGCGCTTGGCGGCGCCCTGGCCGACGATGTGCTTGTCCAGTTCCTGGACGATCTGCTGCGGCGTCACGAGCCCAGCTCCTCGATGATCAGGTTGCGGTTGGTGTAGATGCAGATGTCGGCTGCGATGTTCAGCGAGCGCTCGACGATGTCGCGCGCGCTCAATTCCGTGCTTTGAGCCAGCGCCAGCGCCGCGGACTGCGCGTACGGTCCGCCGGATCCGATCGCGGCAAGCTGGTTTTCCGGCTCGATGACATCACCGTTTCCCGAAATCACGAACAGGCTCTCGGGATCGCCGACCAGCAGCAGTGCCTCGAGGCGGCGCAGATAGCGGTCGGCGCGCCAGTCCTTGGCGAGCTCGATCGCGGCGCGTGTCAGGTTTCCGAATTTTTCGAGCTTGCCTTCGAAGCGTTCGAACAGCGTGAAGGCATCGGCGGTGCCGCCGGCGAATCCCGCCACGACCTTGCCACCCGCCAGCCGCCGCACCTTGCGCGCGTTGGCCTTCATGACCGTGTTGCCCAGTGTCACCTGACCGTCGCCGCCGAGCGCGATGCGTCCGTTGCGGCGTACCGCGAGAATCGTCGTGGAGTGCGGGTCGAAGACCTGGCTCATCAGCAGCCCCTGTATTTACAAAGAGTTAGCCGCGCCGACGGGCGCGCGGATGCGAACTTTCGTAGATGCGGGCGAGGTGCTGGAAATCAAGGTGGGTGTAGATCTGCGTGGTGCTGATGCTGGCGTGGCCGAGCAGTTCCTGCACCGCGCGCAAATCGCGGCTCGACTCGAGCAGGTGCGTGGCGAAGGAGTGCCGGAACAGGTGTGGATGCACGCCCTGGGCCACCCCCTGCGCGCGCGCGTGGCGTGCGACCAGCAGCTGCACCGCACGCGCGCCGATGCGGCGCCCGCGATGATTGACGAACACGGCCGACTCGCCGGGCGCCGCCAGCGCGGTGCGTTCGCGCAGCCACTCGCGCAGCGCGGCCACGGCCTGCCTGCCGACCGGCATGATGCGCTCCTTGCGGCCCTTGCCGAGCACGCGCGCGGTGCGATCGGCGAGGCTGAGGTTCTCGAGGTCGAGGCCGGTGAGCTCGGCGAGCCGCAGACCCGATGAATACAGCAATTCCATCATCGCCAGGTCGCGCCATTGCAGCGCACTGCGCGGCGTCATCGACAGCAATCTTCCCATCTGGTCGACATCGAGCGTGTGCGGCAATCGTTTGCCCGCTTTCGGCGCGCTGATGCCGACTGCCGGATTCGCGCTCACGGCGCCCTCGCGCATCAGGTAACCGAAAAACGTGCGCAACGCCGACAAGCGCCGCTGCACGCTGCGCGGTTGCAATCCGCGGGCGTGGCTGCGCGCGGCGAAGCTGCGAACGTGCTGTCCGTCGATGCGCGCACAGTCCTCGATCTGCTGTTGCGCGCACCAGAGCTCGAAGGCGGTGAGCTCGCGCCGGTAGGCGCTTATCGTCAGCGGCGAGAGGCGCCGCTCACCGGAAAGATGCTGCTGGAAGCGCGCGATCCACTCTGCAAGGGCGACCATGGATGCTGGCAATCGCGCGCCGGGCCCGCGACGCTCCTTAGGAGCGCGCGAGCGAATCCGCGATCAGCTCGGCCATGCGCGACAGGAACTCAGTGCTCATGCCGGGATGGAAATGATCGTGATCGACGCTGCCGATCGCGAGCAGCCCTGGTGGCGAGAGCGCGGCCAGTGGAATCAACGCCACCGACCCGATCGCCCCGGCCTCGCTCCCGAACAGGAATTCACGCTGCGTGTCGCGCACCTGGCCGCAACGCGGCTTGCCGCTGCTGAACAGCGATTCGAAGCTCTTCAGGATCGCATCGTCGCTCGCCACCCGCCGCACGAACCGGCTGGCCTCGTCGCCGGGCGTCGCGCCCGCGGCCGTCGCCGGCAGCACCAGCACGGCGTGGTAGGCGTCGAAATCCTCGCGCAAACTGGCCTCGACCTGCGCGAGTGCCTGCGCGCGCGTCGATGTGCGCACGAGGCGGCGCGTGAAGCGATGGATTTTCTCGGCGAGCGCGTCATTGGCGCGCGCCACGCGCACGAAATCCGCCAGCTTCTGTTCGCTGGCCGCCTGCTTCTCGCGCAGCACCTCGACCTGCCGCTCGATCAGCGACACGGTAGTGCCGGTGCGCGGATGTACCAGCCGCAGGCGCGTCAGCAGCTGCGGATGCCGGTCGAACAGGTCGGGATGTTGCTGCAGGTACTGGCCGATCGCCTGCTCATCGATGGCTTCGGCCTTCAACCCTTGCGCGGACTTGCTGCTCATCCTGTTCGATTCCTCTGCAACGATGATGAATTCAGATCTCGGCCTGCCCACTGAATGACACGATGGCAGGACCGGTAAGCCACACATGCTCATCCGGGCCCTGCCAGTGTACGCCGAGCCGGCCGCCGGGAACATGCACCTCGACGTCGGGCCCCAGCACGCCGAGGTTGCGTCCGACGGCGACGGCCGCGCAGGCGCCGGTGCCGCAGGCGAGCGTTTCGCCCGCACCCCGTTCGTAGACGCGCAGCCGGATGTGCGCCGCGTCAACGACTTCCATGAAACCCACGTTGACCTGGCGAGGAAAACTCGCGTGCGCCTGCAGCGCGCGCCCGATGCGATCGACAGGCGCGCTCTCCACCGCGGCAACGCGCAGCACCGCGTGCGGATTGCCGATCGACACGGCGCCGAATTCGATGGATTCGCCCGCGACCGCCAGCGCATAGCTGGACTCGATGCCCGCGGCGAGGAACGGCAACGCGCGTGGATCGAAATTGGGTACGCCGAGGTCGACCGAGACGCGGCCGTCGGCGAGCACGCGCGCGGCGACCGGGCCACCGGTGCTGCCCATCAGCACTGAGCCGTCTGCGCCGACGCGGCCTTGCAACTGCAGGAAACGCGCCACGCAGCGCGCGCCATTGCCGCTTTGCTCGACCTCGCCGCCATCGGCATTGAACACTCGATAATGAATCGCGGTGCCGGCCGCGCGCGGTGGCTCGAGCACCAGAGCCTGGTCGAATCCCACGCCGGCATGCCGGTCGGCGAGGGCGCGCCATTGCGCCGCGGTCGGCAGCGTAGCGCCAGCCTTTGCCTCGAGCAGCAGGAAATCGTTGCCGAGGCCGTGCAGCTTGGTGAATGCGATGTGCATGCGTCGTGCTCGAGGCCTCAGTGCGCCGCCAACGCGGCGATGGCCTGCTGCCACAGCGGTTCCGTGGCCGCCGCAACGACGCGTTCGCCCGACTGGCTGGTCAGCGGCTGTCCGTCCCAATCGCTGATGCGGCCCCCAGCGCCCTGCACCACGGGAACCAAAGCCTGGAAATCATGCGGTTTCAGCGCGGACTCGATCACGAGGTCGCAATGGCCCGAGGCCAGCAAGCCGTAGATGTAGCAGTCGCCGCCGTAGCGGCGCAGCAGTGCGCGCCGCGTGCAGGCTTCGTAGCGCTTGAGCTCGTCGCCGCGAAAACAATCGGTCGACGTGCAGTAGACCCGTGCTTGTTCAAGCGTGGTGCAAGCGCTGGTGCGTGCGCTGGCGCCGTTGAAGGTCGTCGAGATGCCTTCGACGCCCACCCAGCGCTCGCCCATTGCGGGCGCCTCGATGATGCCGAGCACGGCGCGCGCTTGCTGTTCGAGCGCGATGAGCGCGCCGAACAGCGGAAACCCGGTGACGAAACTCTTCGTGCCATCGATCGGATCGAGCACCCAGCTGAAGTCCGCCCCGGCCTCGGCACCGAATTCCTCGCCGCGGATGCCGTGCGAAGGAAATTGCTTGCGAATGAGCGCGCGCATCTCGGTCTCTATGCCGCGGTCGGCGATCGTGACCGGGCTCGAGTCGGCCTTATGCTCCACGGTGATCGGCTGGCGGAAATGATTTCGCGCGATGCTGCGCGCCACCTCCGCCAGTTCGTGGGCGAGCGCCATTGCGCGCGGAAAATCGGCGTGCCGGGCGTAGCTCATGCGCTCAAGTATAATCAGCCGCGCGCGATTGAAGGGGGAAACCAGCGCATGCCCGAGAGAAATGATTTTCCGACGCAGGCGCGCGCAGTCATCATCGGCGGCGGCATCGTCGGTTGCTCGACCGCCTACCACCTGGCCAAGCTCGGTTGGCAGGATACGATCATCGTCGAGCGCCACAAACTGACCTCGGGCTCGACGCATCACGCCGCCGGCCTCGTCGGACAATTGCGCAGCAGCGCAAACATCACGCAGTTGCTTGGGTTTTCGGTCGCGCTCTACGACACGCTCGAAGCCGAGACCGGACTCGCGAGCGGCTGGAAGATGAATGGCGGCCTGCGGCTCGCCTGCAATCCGGCGCGCTGGATCGAACTCAAGCGCCAGGCGACGACCGCGCGCTCGTTCGGGCTCGAGGTGCAATTGCTGTCGCCGCGCGAAGCCCAGGCGCTGTGGCCGTTGATGGATGTGTCCGATTTGGTTGGCGCCGCATTCCTGCCGACCGACGGCCAGGTGAATCCTTCCGACATCACGCAATCACTGGCGAAGGGCGCACGCATGCACGGCGCGCGCATCTTCGAGGACACGACCGTCACCGGCATCGAAATCGAGCAGGGCCGGGTCGCGGCGGTGCTGACCGACCGCGGGCGCGTGGCCTGCGAAGCTATCGTCAACTGCGCCGGCCAATGGGCGCGGCAGGTCGGCGCGATGGCGGGCGTCAATGTGCCGCTGGTCTCGGTGCAGCATCAATACCTGATCACCGAAGCAATTCCCGGCATGACGCCGGGCTTGCCTACCGTGCGCGATCCGGATCGCCTGACCTACTACAAGGAAGATGTCGGCGGACTGGTCATGGGGGGATACGAACCGAATCCTAAGCCCTGGGCGATGGACGGATTTCCTGACAATTTCAATTTCCAGCTGCTGCAGCCCGACTGGGATCACTTCCAGCCGATCCTCGATCTGGCGCTGCCGCGCGTGCCCGCGCTCGAGCGCGCCGGCGTCAAGGAGCTCATTAACGGACCGGAGAGTTTCACTCCGGACGGAAATTTCATAATAGGCCCTGCACCTGGCCTCGCCGGTTTCTACATTGGCGCCGGCTTCAACGCCTTCGGTATCGCCTCGGGCGGCGGCGCTGGAAAAGTGCTGGCGGAGTGGATCGTCGGCGGCGAGGCGCCCTTCGATGTGTGGCCGGTCGACAGCCGGCGGTTCGGCGCGCCGCACACCGACATCGATTGGGTGCGCGCACGCACGCTGGAGCTGTACGGCAAGCACTACACGATCGCGTGGCCCAACGAGGAACACACTTCCGGCCGTCCGCTGCGTCGCTCACCGTTGTACGAGCAGCTCAAATCGCGCGGCGCGGTCTTCGGCGAAAAACTGGGCTGGGAACGGCCGAACTGGTTTGCCGTGGGCGGCGAGAATGCGCGCGACGAATACAGTTTCACGCGCCCGAACTGGTTCGATGCCGTGGCGCGCGAATGCCAGGCGACGCGCGCACGCGTGGCGCTGTTCGATGAGAGTTCGTTCGCGAAATTCCAGTTATCCGGCCGCGATGCCGAGCGCGCCCTGGGATGGATCTGCGCGAACGATGTTTCGCGGCCGCCCGGGTCGATCGTATACACACAGATGCTGAACGCCCAGGGCGGCATCGAGTGCGACCTGACTGTCGTGCGTCTTGCGACCGACAGCTACTACCTCGTGACCGGCACCGGTTTTGCCACGCACGATTTCGAATGGATTGCGCGGCATATCCCGGCGGGACTCGATGCGCGACTGACGGATGTCACATCCGCGAACTCGGTCCTGGCGCTGATGGGCCCGCGGGCGCGCGACGTGCTGGCCACGCTGACCCGTGACGAGATCGGAAATGCCGCCTTTCCTTTTGGCAAGGCGCGGCGCATCCAGGTTGCGGGCGCGCCGGTGCTCGCGCTGCGCGTCACCTACGTCGGCGAACTCGGCTGGGAGCTGCATGTGCCGGTCGAGTTCGCCGCGACGCTGTATGCCGCGATCATGGACGCAGGCGCCGCGCACGACATCGCCAACGGCGGCTACCGCGCGATCGAATCGCTGCGGCTGGAAAAAGGCTATCGTGCCTGGGGCGCCGACATCGGGCCGGACCACACGCCGTTCGAGGCAGACTTAAGCTGGGCGGTGAAACTCAAGACCAGCCAGCCGTTCATGGGCCGCACGGCGCTCGAGCAGTGCGCCGGCGCACCGTTGAAGAAATGGCTGTGCACGTTCACGAACGATGACGCCAACGTGATCCTGCTGGGGCGCGAGACACTGTACCGCGACGGCGAGCGCGTCGGCTGGCTCGGGAGCGGGGGCTATGGCCACACGATCAGGAAAAACATTGGCCTGGGCTATGTACGCCGGCCTAAGGGCGTCACGCGCGAATACCTGCTCGCCGGCCGCTACGAACTCGAGGTGGCGACCGAGCGCGTGCCTTGCGCGCTGCACTTCGGGGCCCTGCACGACCCGGCGATGGCGCGCATCAAGTCCTGAGGCGCTGTTCGGCCTTTGCGATTGCGGCATGGCGGGCCGCGATCGATGCGCCGATTGGAGGACCGTTGAACCGCCTGCGTTCGAACACGAACCAGACGATCGCCGTCAACACCAGGAATCCGCCCGTGACGTCGAGCGCCTTGTCGTTCGGCGGCTGTACGCCGATGACGAAGATCAGCAGCATCGCCACGATCGACAGCAGTGCGGCCAGCGTGTAGCCGCCGCGTCCCAGGCTCCACGGACCCATGGTCGGCCAGCGCGGGCCGCCATAAGCGATGAGACCCAGCACGATCGGAATTGCAAACGAGAAAAACAGGAAGATCACCGTGCACGAGACGACGACGGTGAACACCGGCGTGTGGCCAAATCGTTCCACGTACAACGCGCCCCACACGAACAGCATCGATGCGATCGCGCCGGTCCAGATCGCGGCCACCGGGGTGCGAGTCTTGCGCGAGACACGCGCCAAAGTACTCGACGCAGGCAGGCCGCCGTCACGCGAGAAGGCGTAGATCATCCGCGATGTCGAGGTGACGGTGGCGAGTCCACACAGGATCTGCGACACGAAAATCAGCGCGTACAGCAGGTCGCGCCACGGCGCGGGTACGCGCTGGTCCATGGCCCAGAAGAACACGTTCCAACCCTGGTGGGCGGCCTCGCCCATGTCGGGAATCATGAACAGGAACGCGACCAGGAACAGGTAGCCGAATACGCCCGACCAGAGGATCGATGAGACGATGCCGCGCGGCACCACGAGCGGCGCGTTGCGCGTTTCCTCGGAAGTATGCGCCGAGGCGTCGTAGCCGGTGATCGTGTAGATCGGGAGCAGCAAGCCCAGCAGGAAAATCCAGCCGTTGCTCGCCGTGCGCGGCCAGACGTTGGCGCCGGCTGCGCCGGAGTAATTGCCGAAGCTCCACAAGCGCGAAAAGTCATAGTGCTGCGCGCAGGCGAGACAGACGATTGCGAGCAGCACCGCAGTGCCGAAGATCAGGTAGCCGGAGAAATCGGTCAGCTTCGCGGTCAGCGAAATACCGTAGTGATTGACCAGCGCCTGCGCGCAAGTCACGACGACGAGGAACAGCATCAGCAGCGTCATCGAGTCCGCGAGCTGGAGCCGGGGTCCGAATGCGCCCAGGAAGAAATTGTAGGCACCGACGTTGATCGAGCCGAGCACCGTGATGAGTCCGAGCAGGTTGAACCAGGCGGTGAGCCAGCCGGTGAAACGGTTGCCGAGGATCGAGCCCCAGTGGTACAGCCCGCCGGCGGTCGGAAACGCCGAGGCGATCTGCGCCATCGCCACACCGAAGGAACCCGAGATCAGTACCCCGAGCGGCCAGCCGATGCCGATCGCGGCGCCGCCGGCGCCGGCGGTGGCCTGCGCGAGCGAGTTGATGCCGCCGGCCAGGATGCAGATGATCGAAAACGAAATCGCGAAATTCGAGAATCGCCCGAGGCGGCGCGAGAGTTCCTGCGCGTAGCCCATGCCGTGCAGGATGCGTTCATCGGCATCGTCGTTCACAGCCGGAAGCGTTCCTTCAACTCACCCGCCAGCCGCCGGCTGACCTCGACGCGCTCGGCGATATCGCGTATCAGCACGCGGTATTGCCCTTCCGCATCGCGTTCGATCGCCGCGAGGCTGTGGATGCCAACCAGTGCGTTGCGGTGCACGCGCACGAATTGCGCCGGGAATTCCTCCTCGAGCGCGCGCAGGCTGTCTTCGATGAGATCCGTGCCGCCGCGATGGCGTACGGTCGTGTACTTCTGGTCGGCGGCGAAGTAGTAAATATCCTGCAGCGGAATCAGGCGCACCGAATCGCCCAGGCGCGCGGCCACATGCGTGCGCGCCGCGCGTTGCGGATCGCCGGCCACGATGCGCGCGAGCCGCGAACCAGCCAGCCGCGCGGCGCGCTTCAGCGCGGCGGCCAGTTTCTCGGCGCGCACGGGCTTGAGCAGATAACCGATCGCCTGCGCGTCGAAGGCCTCGACCGCGTAGGCATCGTATGCGGTCGTGAACACGACGGCAGGCGGCGATTCGAACAGTGCCAGGTGGCGCGCCGCTTCGAGTCCATTCATGCCGGGCATGCGCACATCGAGCAGCACGAGATCAGGTTGCAGTTCACCGGCCAGGCGCACCGCCTGCTCGCCATTGGCTGCTTCGCCGGCGATGTCGACGTCGCCCTGTTCTGCAAGCAGCCGGCGCAGCCGCTCGCGTGCCGGTGGCTCATCATCGACGATGAGCACGCGCATGTTCACAGCGAGGAAATCCGCTCACTGTCCTCGACGTACGGAAAGCGCAGTCGCACGATGTATTCATCGCCGATGCGGCTCGCCTCGACCGAGGAACGGCCCGGATACAGCAGCTCCATGCGTTCGCGGATGTTATCGAGCGCAATGCGGTTGCCCGTGTGCGCTTCGCTGCCGGACTCGGGCAGCGGATTGCGCACCGTGAGCCCGATGATGTCGCCATCGAGCGCGCCGCTGACCGTGACGATACCGCCGGCCGGGCGCGGCTCGATGCCGTGGTAGATCGCGTTTTCCAGCAGCGGTTGCATCAACAGGCCCGGCACCATGGCGCGCATCGGCAGGTCGGTCACATCCCAGATCACGTGCAGGCGCTCGCCGAGCCGCAGCTGCTCGATGCGCTGGTAGATGCGCGCGACCTCGAGCTCTTCCTTCAGCGTGATGCTGCTGCGCTTTTCATTGAGGTTGGCGCGGAACAGATCGGCCAGGTCCTCGACCGCATCATCGGCGCGCTTCGCATCGCTCCGTGTCAGCGAGGCGATCGTATTCATTCTGTTGAAGAGGAAATGCGGCCGGATGCGTGCCTGCAGAGCGCGCACCCGGGCGCGCGCCTGCAGCTCGACGTTGCGGCGCCATTCGCCGG
>JBOHZW010000053.1:0-6073 GCA_050738715.1 Steroidobacteraceae bacterium
GGTCGGAGCCGTTCCATCTTGGCCTGCCACGTCAATCCGCGATAAGGGTTGCCGGACGCGGTGCGGAGGCGCTCATCCGCAGGCTGCGCCGGTGTCGTGACACCGCGCTCCGCCAGCGCTGCTTCCAGGTGCGCGGCCACATGCCGTTCGAGGCGCGCCAACGTGCGCCACTTCGCCGCGTGGTCCGCGTCAGCGGTGCCCAGCGCCAGATCATCGAACATCGCCGCCGCGGAGATCTCATCGCGATGCCACTCGAGCAGTTCAGTCAACGGGTCGGGCACGCGCGGTTCCTCGGGCACGGCAGGCGTCTATTCAAGCGCAGTTTCATGGCAATATCATCCGTGTAAGGCAGAGGGCGTTTCATGGGCAAACATCGCTGGATCATCGCATTCGCGGCATTCACGGCATTGTGCGGCTGCGGGCAGGCGCCCCAGGACTCGCCCAAGCCAACAGTGAGTGCGCCCGCGGCGCAGATGCCCATGCACGCGCCCGCGTCGCTTGCGGAATGGGCGCACGGCGCACAACTGTTCGACGGACTCGGCGATTTCCATCGTGTCATCTCCACCACCGTGCCCGAGGCGCAGCGGTACTTCGATCAGGGTATGCGGCTGATGTGGGCCTTCAACCACGACGAGGCCGCCCGCTCGTTCGCGCGCGCCGCTGAACTCGATCCATCTTGCGCCGCCTGCTACTGGGGAGTGTCCTTGACGGTAGGTCCCAACTACAACCTGCCGTTCATGAGCGCCGAGCGCGCGCATGTCGCCTTTGACGCGCTGGCAAAGGCCAGACAGGAAGCATCGCGCGGCACTGAAGTCGAGCGGGCGCTCATTGAGGCGCTCGGCAGCCGTTATCCCACCGCCGCGCCGCTGGATCCGTCCACATCCGCGCCGGTACTGACCGCCTACGCCGATGCGATGAAAAAACTGGCGCGCAGGTTTCCCGCGGATTTCGACGTGCAGACGCTGTATGCGGAGGCGCTGATGAACGTCAACGCCTGGAAATTGTGGGGCGCGGACGGCAAACCCGCCGCGGGCACCGATGAAATCGTCGCCACGCTCGAATCGGTGTTGGCCCGCGATCCGATGCATCCCGGCGCGAATCACTACTACGTGCACACGCTCGAAGCCTCGCCGCATCCAGAAAAGGCGATCGTCGCCGCTGAACGCCTCAAGAGCCTGATGCCGGCGGCCGGACACATGGTGCACATGCCCGCGCACATCATGCAGCGCATCGGCCGCTACGAAGAGGCCGCCGAAGCGAACCGTCGCGGCGTCGCCGCCGATGACGTATACGTCGCGCGCACCCATCCGCCCGACTACTACGCCGCGATGTATTCCTCGCACAATTTCCAGTTCCTTGCGTCTTCCGCGGCGATGGAAGGGCGCAAGGCCGAGACGATCGCCGCGGCGGATAGCTCGCGCAAGGCGGTTGACGATGCGCTGTTGCTCGCGATGCCCGGCACCGATTGGTACGTCGCGGAACAATACACGGCACGTGTGCGCTTCGGCCTGTGGGACGAATTGCTCACAATGCCGGCGCCCGATGCGCGGCTGACCGGACTGACGGCCGGTTACCTTTACGGCCGCGCGATGGCGCTGGCTGCGAAGGGCCATGTCGATGAGGCGCGGACGATCGCGGCGCAGATGCAATCGCTCGCCGACAGCAAGCAGTCCGAAGGCGGCGCTGGCATGAACACAGTGCGCGATGTGCTCGCGGTGGCCATTCCGGTGGTGCGCGCGAGAATTGCCAGCGCCGTAAATCAGCCGGATCAGGCGCTGGCGGCACTGCGCGAGGCTGTCGCGGCGGAAGACCGTCTTGCCTACAACGAGCCGCGCGACTGGTTCTTCCCGGTTCGCCAGCTGCTCGGCGCTGCGCTACTTGAGGCCGGAAAAAACGTTGAAGCAGAGCAGGTCTATCGCGAGGACTTGCGCCGGAATCCTGGCAATGGTTGGACGCTCTACGGTCTCGGTGCTTCGCTCAAGGCACAAGGACGTGAAGCCGCCGCGGCCGATATGGCGCGTCGGTTCGACGTGGCCTGGCGCCAAGCCGACATCGTGTTGACCTCGCCGGCGTTCTGAACGTGCACCCCCGGAGATCGATCTTGAAAAGCAAACTTGGCGCCTGTGCGTGGTTGCTGGTTGCGATCATCTATGTGGCGCCCGCACATGGAGGTGACAGCGCGATCGTCATACGAGCGGGTCACCTCATCGATGTGGAGCAGGGCCGCGTCGTCGGGCCGCAGATGATCCTGGTGCGCGACGGCCGCATTGCCGAGGTTGCACCGGAAATCGCGGTGCCGACCGGCGCAAGCGTCGTCGACCTGGGCGCTTACACGGTGCTGCCGGGTTTGATCGATGCGCACACGCACCTGACGATCGACCAGGTCAACCAGGATCCGCTCGCGGAGCTCGAGCATACGGCGGCCGAACGTGCGTTCGGCTCCATACCGAATGCGCGCGCCGTGCTGAGGGCCGGATTCACCACGGTGCGTGACCTGGGTTCCTATCGCGCACTGGTGGACGTGGCCTTGCGCGATGCGATCAATCGTGGCGATGTCGAGGGTCCGCGCATGTTCGTGGCGGGCGCCTACCTGACCATCACCGGCGGTGCCGGGGCGGTGACCGGCTTCTCTCCGGATGTTGCCCTGCCTTGGGACCTGCATTTTGGATCGGCCAATTCCCCGAGCGAAGTGCGCGAGCGGGTTCGGACGCTCGCGAGCCAGCGCGTTGATGTGATCAAGATGTTCGCCACCGGCGCGATCCTGACGCACAACAGCAATCCGACCGGGCGAGAGTTCACGCCCGAGGAGCTGGCGGCGGGTGCGGAGGAGGCGCGAAACTTCGGCCTCAAGCTGGCCGTGCATGCGCACGGTGCGGAAGGCATCAAGGCCGCGATTCGCGCCGGAGCGGCCTCGATCGAGCACGGCACGCTGATGGATGACGAGGGCCGGGCGCTCATGAAGGAGCACGGCACCTACCTGGTGCCCACGCTCGAAGTGCGCAACTGCGTCGGCAGCAACTACGCCGCCGAGTTCGTCGCGAAGTCGCAGAAGATCATGGCGGCGCAGCTGGCGAATTTCCGCAAGGCGGTCGAGGCGGGCGTGAAGATCGGATTCGGCACCGATATTGGCGTGTGCCGGTTCGGGGACAACGCCCGTGAATTCAAGCTGATGGTCGACAATGGCATGACGGCGATGCACGCCATCCAGTCCGCGACGATTGTCGACGCGGAACTGCTCGGTCAATCGCAGCAGATCGGATCGATCGCCCAGGGAAAATGGGCGGACATCATCGCCGTTCGCGGCGACCCGCTCGTCGACATCCGCCAGCTCGAAGACGTCAGATTCGTCATGAAGGCGGGCCGGATATACAAGCAGGACTGAGCGCAATCCGCTTGTGTGCAGATTTAGCGGCTCGCGAATCGCGTGATGAATTGGCGGTGCGCATCGGGCGCTGCCGCGCCCGACGGGTTCGGTGCGAACTGAGCTTGTCGATAGCCTGACCGGATCTCCATCACCCGCACGGCGCGTCCCTCGACCGTGAATCGAACGCGCCATTCCTTCACCGCAAGTTGCAGCGCGTCGCCATCGTGCCGGATGCGTCGATACGGATGCGGTTCGGGTCCCAGCGCCAACGAGCTCCGAATGCGCTGCCCGATGGGGAGATCGGTGCGCATCTCGATCCACGCGGCTTGCGCCTCAGCCAAGGGTTCGAGCCTCACGTCGAAGTCCGGAACGGGATCTTCAACCAGCCAGCCACTGCCGGCGTCGGAGAGCGAGTCGGTGTACGCGACGTAGGGCTTGATATCGAGAACCGGCGTGCCATCGAGCATGTCATGCGGCCCCAGACGCAGGGTCGTGCCTTCAATGCCTTCGAGCCGCACGGCCGACAGGCCGAGTGGATTCGGACGATGTGGCGAGCGGGTGGCGAACACGCCCTTGCGGCCGGTCGTACTGCGTGGTGGCTGCACCTTGGGGCGCCACCCTGGGTTCAAGTGAAACTGGAAGATGACCCAGATGTATTTCCACGCCGCCAGGTCATGCAGCGCATGCTCGAAATTGCGGTCCGTGAGCAGCTCGATGCGTCCCTGTGAGGCGCCACCAGCCGCGGTCCGCGCGGCGGCTGCCGGTTGGCGCAGCACTTCAGCCTTGCTCGCCATGGGTGCGCGCACAAATCCAATCGGCTCGAGATTGAGCGATGTCATGCAGGGAACCTTCGCGGCATTTCAAGCGTCCAAGTTGGTACCGTGCCACTGCACGCTGTGCCAGAATGCACCATTATTTTAGCGAACGCTGATTCGCAGGGACATCCATGAAGCATCTGATCGTCGCGGCCGCGGCCGCCTGTATTGCCATCGCTTGCAGCCAGCAAAAGGGGACCAGTCCACCCGTGGCCGCAGAACCCGCAGCGCTCGGTTCGGGCATCGAACTGCAAGACATTGATGACAGCATCCGCCTGCAGGACGATTTCTACGGGCACGTGAACGGCAAATGGTTGGCGACCTTCCAGATTCCGGCCGACAAGGTCAGCTACGACCCGTGGGACAAGCTCGTCGACAACGCGCGGGAGCAGGCGCGCGACATCATCGAGGGCCTGCAGAAGCACGCCGATCCGGCCGATTCCGACCAGCAGAAGATCGCCGACCTGTACGCCAGCTTCATGGACGAAGCGGCCGCGGAGAAACTGGGCGTCACCCCGCTTGCGAAGGAATTGGCTTCGATCGAAGCCATCACGGACAAGAAGCAGTTCGCCGCGCTGATCGCTCATTTCAACCGCATTGGCGCGTCGGCGCCGTTCCTCCCGTTCGTGCACCAGGATGCGCACGACCCTACCCGCTATGTGTTCGACCTCGGCCAGGATGGCTTAGGGCTCCCCGATCGCGACTACTACCTGCAGAACGATCCCAAGCTCAAACAGGCGCGCGACCAGTACGTCAAGCATGTCGAGAAGATGCTGCAGATGGCTGGTGACGCCAATGCATCTGAGGAGGCCAAGCAGATCTTCGGCCTTGAAAATGCGCTGGCCAAGGTGCAGTGGACCAAGGTCGATAACCGCAATCCGGTCAAGACCTACAACAAGTTCGAGTTCGCGAAACTGTCGCCGCTGGCGCCGAATATCGACTGGAAAGCCTACCTCGACGTATCTGGTGTCGCGGGCGCAACCGATTACCTTGTCATCAAGCAGCCGAGCTACATGACCGGATTGTCGGCACTGATCGCCAGCACGCCGCTGCCGGTGTGGAAGGCCTATTTCCGCTGGCACCTGCTGAGCGACGCGGCGCCATTCCTGTCGAAGAACTTCGTCGATGAGAACTTCGCCTTCTACGGGACTGCACTGAGCGACGTGCCGCAGAACCGCCCGCGCTGGAAGCGCGGCGTGGGGCTGGTCGAGGGCTCGATGGGCGAGGCGCTCGGCAAGATCTACGTGGCGCGCTATTTCCCGCCGGAATCCAAAGCGCGCATGGACCAGATGGTCAAGAACCTGCTCGAGGCCTACCGCCAGGACATCGACAAGCTCGACTGGATGAGCGCCGAGACGAAGAAGAAGGCGCAGGAAAAACTCGCGAAATTCACGCCGCAAATCGGCTACCCGGCAACGTGGCGCGATTACAGTGACCTGAAGACGACGCACGATGACCTGATGGGCAACGTAGTGCGCGCGCGCGAGTTCGAATACGACCGCAACCTGAAGAAACTCGGCAAGCCGATCGACCGCAACGAGTGGTTCATGACGCCCCAGACGGTCAACGCTTATTACAACCCGGAAATGAACGAGGTCGTGTTCCCGGCCGCAGTGCTGCAGCCGCCAATGTTCAATCCCGCCGCGGATGACGCCGTCAACTACGGCGGCATCGGTGCGGTGATCGGCCACGAGTCCAGCCATGGTTTCGACGACCAGGGCAGCCAGTTCAATGGCGAGGGGAATCGTGAGAACTGGTGGACCCCGCAGGACAAGGCGCGCTTTGATGCACGGACCAAGCGGCTGGTGGAGCAGTTCAATGGCTACACGCCGATCAAGGACAAGCCGCACCTGCACGTCAACGGCGAGCTGACGCTGGGCGAGAACATCGCCGA